>CAYJLD010000001.1:0-72941 GCA_964371195.1 uncultured Desulfovibrionaceae bacterium
AATTTTCTTTGCAGAAAATTTTGATAGCCGCCACTCAAAAAAAGGCCCTTTGAGCTTCAAAAATTGCCAGAAATTCGCATTCCATGCTCTTATTTCTGACAATTTTTGACATGCAAAGGTACTGATTAAATGATAACTAAAATTTTTTTTTCGCTAGCTTAATAAAGCTAATCAGTAAATCCAGGAGGTAATTGTCCTTTTGGAACATCATCAGAAAGGCCATGACTATTGCTTCGTTTAGCCACAGGTATTAGGTCAAGTCCAGCAGTAATGGCAGCATTTTTATATTCTGTACTGTTAAGACGTAGGGCATTTAGTGGATAAACCACGATAGCTGGAATATGTACTGGGCAATGTTTTTCGCAAAATCCGCAGCCAAAACAACGTTTAGCATTAACTACCGGTGCAGGCACCTTGGTGTTGGCATGAGGTTGCAAACTTATAGCACCAAATGGACATACTTCTTGACAAACAACGCAGCTTCTACCTTCGGCCCAAGCTAGGCAGAGGCCTGGTTTTACGACAGCAGTACCAATTTTGGCATGTTGTTTTTCTTCAAGCCCTAATTTCATAATGGCCCCTGTAGGGCAGACTTTTCCACAAGCAGCGCACTCAGGTTCACATGGACCTGTACGTGACATAAGCACAGGGCTAAATACTCCCTCTAAGCCAGAGGCAAACCAAGTGGGCTGAAGGCCATTGGTGGGGCAAACCTTCATACATTGCCCACAGCGAATACAATGTGCTAAAAAGTCAACTTCTGGTCTTGCGCCAGGAGGACGAATGCAAGTAGATTGAGTTATGGTACCCTTAGCACCAGGAATTAATTGTGAAGCTGTGTTTACATAACCAAAACTTGCCAAGCCAACTCCGGCTGAAGCTGCAAACAAAAAAGCTCTTCTTGAGGGTATAAATGGGGTTTCCTTACCATATATTGGTATAGTGTTTGATAGGGACAAGCTTGAGCTTTTTGTGTCGCGCAATTCTGGTAAATTTGGTCGAATTTTAGGTGATTTTTTTTCAAAGAAAGAAAAATAGGTGCCATGCACAGGGCATGTTTTTACACAAGTTTGGCAGGTGATGCATTCTGCATAATTTGTATTGGTTGGGTTATTACATATGGCACCTGTGGGGCAGCTTCTAATGCATTTTCCGCAATCAATACAAACATGAACACGCCTACGCCAAAAAGGTTTTAAAGATAAAAGCCCAAGTATTGCTCCTGCTGGGCAAAAATAACGACACCAGAAACGTGGGCGTATACGCTCAAGTAAAAATAAAGCTCCAAAGAAAGCGACTAAGAAATATACACTGTAGAAAGCACGTGGTTTTATTTGCAAATAACTTAATATGGGATCGTTTAAACTTTCTGCCAGAGGGCGTATATTATCAAGGCCAAATTTACCAAGAAGTAGCAATATAGGGTGGATTAGAAGGGCATAAAAGCGCGTAATTAAGGCAATGGGTGAACCCCAAAAAATATGGCTTACCCCAAAGAGTGCGGAGAAGGTAATGAGAAATAAAATTAAATATTTACTTTGACGAAGTCCCTTTGGCATGCTTTGGTTAGCCCATGTTTTTTGGGGTGCTATAGTCCAAGATGCATCAAGAGTTATGCCCATGGGGCAGATGTATCCGCAGAAAAGCCGCCCCATAAATAGGGCTAAAACCAAGACAGCAAGGCCAGCCACAAGGCTTGGAATATATTGCTTTACGGCTAGCGGTACTAAGACTGCAACTAAAGGGTCAAGGCGCAAAAAATTATCAACAGGCAAATACCAATCCACTAAGGGAAAGACACTAAGCCATAATAGATAAAGAAAAAGCCCAAGACTTATGCTTTGTACTGTTTTTTTAAAACCGTTGCTTTTCATAAATAATTATGCACTAAGTTCCACTGTGCTTAAGTTTTCAATATCCATGCGTCCAAGGCCACGTTCGTGAGCTTCGCGTAGATGTGAGACTTGGCGCGGCTGAATTTTTTGTCCATACCAAACATACTGTGCTACAGCCGTGGCATCCGCGGCTACAGGGTCAGCTGAGGCAATGACTTGACTTGGACTAATAACCTTACCAGGACCACTTGGTCCACCAGTTGTAAGTACGCGGGTGGCATCAATGACAGCAAGATGTGGTTTAACGCGCATATTAAGGTCCACAATGGATGTAGCTAAATCATAACGAGAATGCATAATTCCTCGGTTATAAATAAGTCCCATTTGTCCTTTTAGGGATAGCGAAACACCAGCGGAGCTATGACTTTTGGCCACAGGCACAGCAATGATTACATCGGCACTTAATACATCACGCATGAAGGCATTTTCTTGCATTTCTTTAGCATTTTCAATATTACTAAGTGTATAAAATTCCTCATCCATAAGATGTTGGCATATACCTTCTTCTACGCTATTGCAAGCGGCTAAAATGCCCGAATTTTCTAAGGATAGACGTACACTTTGTAAGCCATGGTCCAAGACGCGAATACGTGCAGCACCAGCTTCCTTACAAAGAGCTAGCACTTCGCGCACTACTTCTGGATGTGTTGTGGTAGCACTATCAATACCTTGGGCAAAGCTCATGTTGGGTTTTATAACCACACTTTGCCCTGGCTTAACAAAGCGTGTCATACCTCCAATGGCATCAATGGCAGCGCGAGTAGCAGCGCTAGGGCTACCTTTAACAATACTTACGTCAGGAAATTCTTTAGCAAAACCATTACTGGGTATACAAAGGCCTGAGCCTAATATGGTGGAGCCAGCAGATAGATAGGCTAGAGTTTGTAATTGCATTTTAAGAAAGGAGCGTCTGTTCATAATATCTCCTTGGTTAAAATATTAAAAAAATAAAACAGACTACTTAGTCATGATTATAAGAAATCATTACTGAGAAAAAGTCAATATTTAGCCTTGGTAAATTTTATAGGCATTTTTTGCTGGTAATTTATAAAAGTATTTCTTATAATATCGAATTCATAAACGCATAAGTATTTCAAGGGTTAGTATGAGTTCTATACTTCTTTTTGATATTGGTAATACGTCCATTAAAGTAGGCATTGCTAATAAGCAAGGTATTGTAAGCTCTTATACATTACGCACAGATGCAGGGCAGACTTCTGATAGTCTCGGGATTACTTTATATGCTTTACTAATGCATGCCCATTGTGATCCACAAAGTATTGAGGCTTGCGTGTGCTCGTCTGTAGTGCCATCTATGACGCCATTGCTACGCCAAGCATGTCAACGATTTGTGGGATCAAAATTTTTCCAAGTACCACAAGACATTAATGTTCCGCTAGAAAATTGTTATAGTAAACCCCAAGAGGTAGGGGCAGATCGTCTGGTTTGTGCTTATGCAGCGCGACTTTTAATGCCACAGTCCACATCGTTAATTGTAGTTGATTTTGGCACAGCCACCACCTTTGATTGTATAAGTGGTCAGTCTTATTTAGGTGGTTTAATTTTCCCTGGAGTTCATACAGCTGCCACTGCTTTAACTTCCAATGCTGCTAAGCTTCCACGTATTAATCTTGAATTTGATGACTTAGAACCAGTGCCTGGGCGTGATACAGTGTCAAGTATCCAGCATGGTATAGTATTTGGATTTTGTGCTTTGGTGGAGGGCATTACCGCAAGGCTTAGCAAACAATTAGCTCAAGATGTATGCATTCTTGCAACGGGAGGCTTTGCATCTGACATTGCCAAAAGAACAAATTGCTTTTATAAGGTAATACCAGACCTAATATTGGATGGGTTACGTCAACTATATTTTAAGCATAACAATATATAAACGGGCTACAAAATTGTTGCCACATAAGGAGATATTATGAGCACCATAGTTTCTGTTCTTTCACGCGAAATTTTAGATTCACGCGGCAACCCCACTGTGGAGGTTGAGGTTAGTTTAGAGTCAGGCCATATTGGTCGTGCTGCTGTGCCTTCTGGTGCTTCTACCGGTACACGCGAAGCATTAGAAATGCGCGATGGCGACAAGGGGCGTTACTTAGGTAAGGGCGTGACTAAGGCTGTGGACAATGTAAATGGTGAAATTGCCGAAAACATTGTTGGCCTTGATGCTCTACGTCAAGTGCAACTTGATACCACATTATTAGACCTTGACGGTACTGATAATAAGTCTCGTCTGGGTGCAAATTCCATGCTTGGTGTTTCAATGGCCACAGCCCGTGCTGCCGCTAACTTTCTTGGTTTGCCACTATACCAATATATTGGCGGTATTAATGCCAAGGTTTTACCTGTGCCTATGATGAATATTATCAATGGCGGTGCACATGCTCCAAACAATCTTGATATTCAAGAGTTTATGATTATTCCTGTTGGTGCATATACTTTTCGTGATGCTTTGCGCATGGGGGCAGAAGTTTTCCATTCTTTAAAAGCCTTACTAGATGCTGATGGGCATGTGACTAGTGTTGGTGATGAAGGTGGCTTTGCACCTAACTTAAAAAATCATGACCAAGCTTTTAGTTATATAATTCGTGCCATTGAAGAGGCTGGATATAATCCTGGAACTGAAATTGCCCTTGGTATTGATGCAGCTGCTTCAGAGTTTTATAAGGATGGCAAATATGTTTTGAGTGGGGAAAATAAAAACTTCACCAATGCGGAAATGGTTAATTGGTTAGGTGAGTTTACCCAAAAATATCCACTTATTTCCATTGAAGATGGACTTGCTGAATCCGATTGGGATGGCTGGCGCATTTTGAGCAGTAATATTGGCGAAACTGTGCAAATAGTTGGTGATGATATTTTCGTTACCAATCCTGCAATTTTGGCTGAAGGTATTGCCGAGGGCATTGGTAACTCTATCCTTATTAAGCTAAATCAAATTGGTACAGTTACAGAAACTCTTGATACTATTGAAATGGCAAAAGAAGCAGCTTATACAACTGTTATTTCGCATCGTTCTGGCGAAACCGAAGACTCATTCATTGCTGATCTTGCTGTGGCTGTTAATGCCGGACAAATTAAAACCGGTTCGCTATGCCGCTCTGATCGCACAGCCAAGTATAATCAATTATTACGCATTGAAGAAGAGTTGGACGATAGTGCCACCTATTTTGGACCCATGATGGCAGAATATTTTGCCATTGGTGGGGATGAAGAATAATTTAACTTAATTTAATATGGTATTGGGGGTAATCTTTTTTGTGTAAATAATTAAGATTACCCTTAATATTTATGATCTCTACATATTTAGCTTGAATATTTAGGTGATTTTCAAATTTTAACTACAAGTCCATATTTGAAAATAGTTGTGTAGAGCTTTCATTTAATTTTGATGTTTGGAGAATGTATGGCTACTATTATTGATGGCAAGAGCACTGCTGCAACTATACGGGGTGAATTAAAAGAGCAAATTGCAAGCTTAGTAGCTTCAGGCAAGCGCGCTCCTGGGCTTGCGGTTATCTTGGTGGGTGATGATGCTGCATCACAAGTTTATGTGCGTAATAAGGAGAGAGCTTGCGCAGAAGTTGGCATTAACTCCTTTCCACACATTTTACCCAGCACTACTTCTCAAACTCAATTACTTGAATTAATTGCAAGCCTTAATGCTCGCGCTGATGTTGATGGTATTTTGTTACAGCTACCCTTACCTGCACCCTTAGATGCGCAGGCTTGTTTATTGGCCATTGACCCAGCTAAGGATGTGGATGGTTTTCACCCTGAAAATGTGGGTAGACTTTCGCTTGGTTTACCATGTTTTGTATCTTGTACCCCAGCTGGTGTTATGGAATTACTTGAAAGATATAACCTTTCTCCAGCGGGGAAAAAGGCTGTAGTGGTGGGGCGCTCTAATATTGTGGGTCGTCCTTTAGCTTTATTGCTATCGCATGCTGGTCCCTTTGCCAATGCTACTGTGACCATTTGTCATTCGCGCACTGCCGATCTTGCAAAAGAATGCCGCGAAGCTGATTTTATTTTTTTAGCTTTGGGTAAGCCTAACTTTTTAACTGCAGATATGGTAAAAGAAGGCGCTGTAATTATTGATGTTGGTATTAATAGGACTGATGCTGGTCTTTGTGGTGATGCAGATTTTGCTGCAGTTAGCCCAAAGGCTTTGGCCATAACTCCCGTGCCTGGCGGAGTAGGCCCCATGACAATTGCAATGCTTTTGAAAAATACTGTACAAGCTTGGAATGAGCAGCTATAGTATTAGGAAATTTTAAAGGGCATAGGTCATGATATGCAATTAGAGCAACGCAAATTATTAAGAAAAATTTTTGACGCAGCGGTGGATGCTGTTGCTCCAGATGTGGCAGTACAACGTCATGTCAAGCTTATAGATAATGAATTAATTGTTGATGGGCGCAATTACTCCTTACAGGGTAAAAAAATTTTAGTGCTTGGCGCAGGTAAGGGCGTTGCCCCCATGGCCAAAGCCATAGAAGATATATTGGGTGAGCGCATTAATGATGGGCTTGTGGTAACCAAGTATGAGCATAGCTTACCCTTAAAACATATAAAAATTTTAGAAGCAGCACATCCAGTACCTGATAATGCAGGCCTTCAAGCGACAAGGGCTCTTATGGAAAAAGCTAGCCAAGCCGATGAAAACACATTGGTTTTATGCTTATTTACAGGTGGAGCCAGTGCTTTAACTCCATCCTTAGCTAAGGGCTTAGAACTTTCCCATGTGCAAGAAGTCACTAGTCAACTCTTAAAAAGTGGGGCAACAATTCAACAAATTAATGCTTTGCGTAAGCATTTATCCACTTTTAGTGGTGGGCAATTAGCACGTATGGCAGGTCCTGCTAAAGTACTTACCCTCATTGTTTCAGATGTTATTGGTGACGAACTAGATGTAATTGCTTCTGGTCCTACTGCACCTGATGCATCTACATTTGCGCAGTGCCTTGAAATTGTAAGTGAATTTTCTTTAGAATCTAGTTTGCCGGCAGTGGTATATGAACATTTACAAAAGGGTGCACAAGGGCAAATTTTAGAAACACCAAAGGCTCAAGATGTGCTTTTTGAGCGTGTACATAATGTGCTTGTTGCTACCAATACTGAGGCTTTAATGGCTGCTAGGAAATGCGCTGAGAGTTTGGGTTTTGAAGTTCAAATTTTACCAGAACCTATGCAAGGTGAAGCTAGGCTTAAGGCTCAAGAGTTGGTTAATTTGGCTAAACATACGGCGAAGCAAATGCAAGATACGTCAAAACCTATTTGCATACTTGCTGGTGGAGAAACCACGGTAACGATTAGTGGGCAAGGTAAGGGTGGACGCAATCAAGAAATGGCATTGAGCGCAGCCTTCGAATTGGAAGGATTTGCTAAAATAGCAACATTATTTGCTGGAACCGATGGTACAGATGGGCCTACTGACGCTGCTGGTGGCTTTGCATTGGCAGATAGTATTGCCAATATGCGTAAACTATGTAGTCCGCAATGCCACCTAGTAGATAATAATAGCTATGAGGCCTTAACTCTAAGTGGCGACATATTAATAACTGGGCCAACCCGTACCAATGTAATGGATTTAGCCATATTATTAGTATGGCCTAATTAAAATTAAATAAGCTGTTTATAGCCTGAATTAAGTAAAAAGTATGGATGTATTGTTAGCTTTATAAATCCTGTCTTCTTGTGTTTTTAATTCGTGCTAAGCTCACTTTGAATTTGTTTGCTTAATTGCCCTGCCGTTTCAACTTCAAAGTCTTCAACGGCTTGTTCAAGCTGTACTAAGTGGTTTTCAAGCTTAGTGTCTTTAAGTCTTGAACTAAGATGCCTTATGGTTTCAATAGCATATCCCCAGTCACTTTCCATGTTAATAATTGCTTGATCCAATACATGGCGAGCATGTTCTCGCTCAGCAATATTTAACCGCTCTTCAATACTTGCAGTAACTACATCTGTCTGATCAGATTGCATAACATCAAGGCTTTCACTAATGGCATTAACGGCATTGGTAAGACATACTACTAGGGTGCGCAAGTGCGGGGTAGTCATGCTTGGAGAGTGAATTAGGGTTTTTTCTAGGTTCTCTGCAGCCTTGGCAAGCTCTTCTGCTCCAAGGTTTGCCGCAATACCGCGTACTGTATGTGCATGACGTACGGCACTTTCAATATCGTTTGTTTGGAGGCATTTACTAATATCTTCATTAACGGTGGCATATCTGTTGGCAAACTTTTTAAGTAAGTTGGCATAAAGCTCCTCATTGCCACCCACTGTGGCAAGGCCACCAATAATGTTAAACCCTTCAATGCGATCAGGTAATTTACCCTTGCGTGGTGCGATAATATCCTTATTGGAGCTAGAACTCTTTTTATTGGATGTTTTTGAAGGTAACCAAGAATTTATTGTGGCAAAAAGAGCCATGGGTTCAAGTGGCTTGGTGAGGTGGGCATTCATACCTGCAGACATGGAGGCCTCTTTGTCATCAAGCATAGCATGTGCAGTCATGGCTATAATAGGCATAGTATATCCAGCTTCTCTTATGCGTCTTGTAGCTTCTAATCCGTCCATGACCGGCATTTGTACGTCCATAAGAATGAGGGAGTATTTTTGTTTAGCTACAGCGTCAACTGCTTCTTGTCCATTGTTAGCAATGTCAACTTCAAGATGAGCTGTTGTTAATACCTCATAAGCAATTTCTTGATTGATTTCATTGTCTTCAACTAATAAAATACGTGGTGGGCCACTGTCTTCTTCCTCTTCACCCACCTGTACATTGGAATCTTCTAAGGCTTTATTGTGTTCTTGTAATATTTCAACTATGCTCTGCTTCCACTTGTTTGTGGGTGTGTCAAGCGGAAGTAATGCTGCAATACCAGCATCTTGAGACATTTTTTTGATTTCGTCTAATTCAAATTCAGATTGTAAAATCAGGGCTGGGTGTTGACTAAGATTTGATTGTTGTATGTATTTAGCTAGCTCAACTCCGCCCATATCGGGTAGATGTAATGATAATATAATGATATTAAATGGCTTGTGTGCGCTATCGGCATCGGCAATGATGCGCAAAGCCAATTCACCTTCATGGGCTACTTGCACCTTCATGCCTAGTGAATTTAATTGTGATTCAATAATTTGTTGACTTAATGGATTGTGTTCAACTACCAAGGCGCGAATGCCCTGCAATGGCCCATCCTGAGCTACTGGCAATTCACTAGCTTCTTTTAAGGGCAAGGTTACAGTAAAGATACTGCCGCCATCAGGGTTAGCATCCACTTTGATTTCGCCTTGCATACGTTTTGTGAGCAGGGCACAAATGGCAAGACCTAAGCCTGTACCTTCGTAGTCACGAGTATGGCTGTTGTCTACCTGAGTAAAGGGTTGGAATATGGCTTCGCGCATATCTGCAGAAATTCCAATGCCAGTGTCAATAATACTAAAATTAATTTTATCTTGTTCCAATTTATCCACATGTATACTAACAGAACCTTTTTCAGTAAATTTAACAGCATTGCCAGCAAGATTTAATAAAATTAACGAAATGCGCATGGCATCGCCTTCAAGTATAGGTGGTATAGTGGCATCAACCTTGGTATAAAAGCGTATACTTTTTTCTTGGCAACGAGGTTCGATAGTGCTTACTATGTCATTTAATACAGTATCCAGACTGAATGGAAGGTAGTTTATTTCAAATTCATCATTTTCAAGTTTAGAAAAATCAAGCATTTCTTGGAAAGAGTCTAGCAAACCCTTGGCTGAATCAATCATTGTCGTAACATATTTACGTTGTTGATCATCAAGTCTGGTTTGTTGGCATAAGTAACCCAGACCAATAATAGCATTCAATGGCGTACGAATTTCGTGGCTGATCTTGGTTAAAAAATTATTTTGCATGCTTAAATTCCTACCATTTATAGTGGTTTACTCAAATAATAGATGGCTAGTGAACATCACTTTTTCAAGGAACAATTGTCACTTAAATTTTATAAAAGTTCAATAGTAATTTATGAAAAATTTTTACTACTATAGAACTAAAATGATTATTAAGATATCCCATTGTTTTGTAAGAATTATTATGGTATAAGCCCATAGTGCTACAACATTTTACACTAGCTCTTAAGTTTATGAATTAAGCTTAAAAACTAGTGTAAAATTCCACGTTTACTTTTTTTACTCTAGGGTTTGCACAGAGCATCTGCCTTAAATTAGCTATGATAGTAGCGGCATTTTCTAGGGGAATATTATTGATAAAATTTATTTTGATATAGATGCTATAATCAATACCTCGTTTTAGGACAATAAATTCTGTCAATTCAAATGTTTTTTCGTTGCTAACAACTTCATCCTTAATGACATTAAAAAATACTTCTTGCACTTCCTCAGTGGCATGTGCTCCAGCAATACCCACAATGCTATTAAAAAATATAATCCAAGCAGTTTTTATGAGCATAAGAATTATAATAATTGTAGCAATTTTTTCGGCATAGATTAACCACTTTAAATTATGTTCAATGCCAAAATCTGTGATTAGAAGGCCAACTATAACAATAATTGTAGAATATGCGTCAGTTAGTGATTCAAGTCCACTGCTTTTAAGGGTATGTGAGTCTAGCTTATTGGCCTGATATAATACATAGTAAGATAAAAAAAGTTTGATGATAAAGGTTGCAAGCGAGACAACAAGAATGATTATATTAATTTCTGTTGCAATAACAAACCAATTACTTACAAGCTCTACAATAAGGCCATAAGTCATAAAAAAGATTAGTATGGATACTATTAATGAAGAGGCGTATTCGAGATTACCATGCCCAAAAGGGTGATCTTCATCTTCTGGCTTTTTTGCCGCATGAAGGCCAATCATAGCAAAAACATCAGTTAGTAAATCTGATGCTGAATGTATACCATCGGCAATCAGTAATTGGCTATTAAATAAAAAACCAACCGCAATCTTAAGTATGGACAGTGATACATTAGTAATGGAATTTATGAGCATTACTATGAATGTTTTATCAAATATTTTTAGCATATTATAACGGATTGGTTTTAGGGTAATGTTTTGTCAGTTAAACTTGCCTAAGTAATTGTTAAGTACCTTGTATCGTCAATGCATTGGTAGTTCTTAAGGCCTGCTTTAGTCAACACATTTTTAATATAATGGAGATTAAGAATTAATAGACTTGCACAATTGTTTTTAGATTTATTTTGTGCCTTTGCGCTAAATTTGTACTTGCTTGAAAAATTACTTGTGTAGGACAAAAGTATAAAAATCATTCAACTGGTAAGCAAAGCTTCGCTATAACTACTGCCTGTATTCGTAATGCTTACAAGTTCGCCTAACGGCCATGCTTCGTTCCCTTAGGCTTATGCACGAAGGGATAGCTCACCGTGAGAATAAGGTAGCGTGATTAAGCCGTGTTATATATCTAGCTGGACTTTTGGGCTTTCATCTTATATAAGTTCTTTGTGTAATAAGTTGTGTAGATGAGTCTTTATAAGCTATTTTGATTATTCTATTTATATTTTTACCTTGTCTGATATTAAGTGGTAGACGGTATTGTTATGAAAAGAGCTTTAATTACTGGTATTACAGGCCAAGATGGTGCTTACTTAGCTCGTTTTTTATTGGAAAAGGGCTATGAGGTTCATGGCATTAAAAGGCGTTCATCTTTATTTAACACACAACGCATAGATGATATATATCAAGGTATACACAGTAGTGAACGCAGATTTTTTTTACACTATGGTGATTTGACTGACAGCGCAAATTTAGTGCGTTTGGTGCAAAAAATCCAGCCTGATGAAATATATAATCTTGGTGCACAAAGTCATGTACAAGTGTCTTTTGATGCTCCTGAATACACGGCGGATGTGGTTGGTGTTGGTACATTGCGAGTGCTTGAAGCGGTGCGCCTACTTGGCCTTGAGAAAAAGGCTCGTGTTTATCAGGCGTCAACGTCAGAGCTTTTTGGTTTGGTACAAGAAGTACCGCAAACTGAAACTACGCCATTTTATCCACGTTCCCCCTACGCTTGTGCTAAATTATATGGGTACTGGATAACAGTAAATTATCGAGAAGCTTATGGTATGTATGCTTGTAATGGTATATTATTTAACCATGAGTCTCCTTTACGTGGTGAAACCTTTGTGACGCGTAAAATAACTCGCGCACTTCCACGGATTATTTTGGGTATGGAAGACTGCTTATATATGGGCAATATTAATGCTTTGCGTGACTGGGGTCATGCTAAGGATTATGTGCGCATGATGTGGCTTATGTTGCAGCAAGATAAGCCGGAAGACTATGTTATAGCTAGCGGTGAGCAGCATTCTGTACGTGAATTTATTGAAATTTCTGCAAATATGCTAGGATTAAGCCTTGAATGGCAAGGGCAAGGAGTTAATGAGGTTGGCAAGGTGGCTAACTTTGATGAAAATGTGCTCGTAACTTTACTTGAAAAGCAAATGTTAGGCGAAAGCTCTGCCACTAAGTATGCATTTATTGCAGATACTATGCAAACAATTAAAAATAATAGTTTATTGAAAAATGGAACCGAAATTGTGCGTATTGATCCGCGTTATTTTCGTCCCACAGAAGTGGAAACATTACTGGGTCATGCGGCTAAAGCTAGAGAAAAATTGGGCTGGGTCCCACAGATTTCTTTTGCTGAATTGGTGCAAGAGATGGTGGAAGATGATTTTGCTGGTGCAAGGCAAGATAGTTTGTGCATTCAGGCCGGTTTTACCGTGCCTACAGTGCAAGAATAATTTTTGAGTAAAGAGATAATGATATGGCATGTTACATAGTTACAGGTGGTGCAGGTTTTATAGGTTCTTGTTATGTATTACAAAGCCGCAAGAAGGGTGTGCGCGTTGTTAATGTGGACAAACTTACCTACGCAGGTAATATGGATAATATTACAGCCCTAAAGGATGATGCAGAACATATTTTTGTGCATGGCGATATTGGCAATGAAGAGCTTATGGCCCATATTTTACAGCAACATGCCCCCGATGCTATTGTTAATTTTGCAGCAGAGTCTCATGTTGATCGTTCCATTTTAGACCCTGACGCTTTTATACGTACCAACGTGCTTGGTACTTGCGTATTATTGCGTGTGGCTTTGCGCTATTGGCAAGGCTTAAGTGGTACTAAAAAACAAGATTTTCGCTTTTTGCATGTGTCTACTGATGAAGTTTTTGGTACATTGCAAGTGGGAGATGCAGCTTTTACCGAAGATACACCCTATGCTCCCAATAGCCCCTATTCGGCCTCAAAGGCTGCTAGCGACCACTTGGTTCGCTCCTTTCATGAAACATATGGTCTACCCATTCTCATAACCAATTGTTCTAATAATTATGGTCCACGTCAATTTCCAGAAAAGCTCATTCCTTTAGTAATTTGTAATGCTTTAGACGCTAAGCCACTGCCCATATACGGCAAGGGTGAAAATATCCGCGACTGGTTGCATGTGGAAGATCATAGTGCAGCTATTGAGGTGGTTTTACAAAATGGTCAAGTAGGTCGCACTTATAATATTGGTGGAAGAGCTGAACTTACTAATATTGATGTGGTTAAAACAATTTGTGGCGCTTTAGATAACTTTGTGCCACGTACCCAAGGTCAATATGCTGATTTAATAACCTATGTAAAAGATCGCCCTGGGCATGATTTTCGCTATGCAATAGATTGTACACGAATTGAAAAAGAACTTAATTGGGTTCCGTCTCATACTTTTGATGAGGGTATTTTAGAAACTGTGCGCTGGTATTTAGATAATCAAGAATGGGTTCAGCGTGCACGTAGTGGTGCTTATCAAGATTGGTTGCAAAAAAACTACATTGCTAGGTAGCTTGCTGTGTCAGAAGTGTTGGGTCAAAATAGTAATGAACTAGATGAGCAATTTTCCATACTTTTAGCTACCTATAATGGTGCTGATTTTATAAAAAATTTTTTGGATTCTTGCCCCTGGCCCCATGGTGCAGACATTATTATGCGCGATGATGGTTCAAGCGATGCTACTCTTGCCATCATCAATGATTTTTGTTCAGCTCAAAATATACCCCTGACAATATTGCAAGGTGAACGCTTAGGAGCTAAAAATAATTTTGCTAAAACTTTAGAAAAATTAGATAAACCATATTTTTTCTTTGCTGACCAAGATGATATTTGGGAAAAAGATAAATTTGCCATATTGTTTAAGGCCATGCATGAGCTTGAAGCAAAATATGGGCACGACATACCCTTATTAGTATATTCAGACGCAAGTCTAATGGATGCTGATGGCCAAATATTTAATAATTCATATTTAAAAGTAGCGATGATTCCTCATTGTTGGAATGAGAATTTTCGTAATGTTTTGGTTATGCCCCATGTGCTTGGCTGTACCATGCTTGGCAACAAAGCTTTGGCCAAAGCTTCTTTGCCCATAGCAGCAGAAGCTGTTATGCATGATGCTTGGGTTTTGCAAGTAGCTGGCGCATTAGGTGCGATTAAAGAAGTAGCCTTGCCCTTAGTGCGTTATAGGCAGCACGCTAACAATGTTTTTGGGATGAAAAAAAATTCAGCTCTTGGTTTAATTAAGAGATTTTTAGCTGGTCGTAAGCCTAAGTATGAAAATATTGTGAAGTCGCAACTTCAAGCTGAAGCCTTATTAAAACATTGCGGTGACTTGATGGATAAAGATAAGCAAGAACTTTGTGAGGCTTGGGCAGATGCTAAAAAACAACCTTGGTTAAAACGTCGCTATATATATGCAAAACACGGCTTCAAAAAGGCTGGACTTGTACATAATGCTGTACTTTGGACTTGCGGATAGTGGGAAAGGATATGCAAAGGCTAACTTGGCCTGTGCTTTAAATTAAATGTAATTTCAAGTGGCGACCAGCGGTCTTTAGTGCGTATTGTTAAGCCTAAAAATTTAAATTCCCTTACATACCACTCAGGTATGTGCGTAATAGAATATGATAAAATATTTGGTATGTTATGCTTCATGATGCTCATAAATACATTCCCGTATAATTGTTCAATTAAAAAATCAGCTTCGCGCAACTTAGTTTCATGTTGCTCTATTTCATAGATACTATGTTCCTTTGGGAGTTGTTGTACAATGTGCTCAAGCCGTTTAGTCCAAGCATCAACGGACAAGCTTTCTAAATTCTTCTGTAGTTCGACAAGTAACTTTTCCCCATACATAGGTTCATCTAAAACTTGGTTGATTTTTTGTATAAACTCCTGAGGTGTCTTGCAAAATGCTTCAGCACTGGTAATAAAATCAAATTTTTCAAAAGGAGCATTTAAGGCAAGCACAGGTACATCGCAAAGGGTCGCATCAATAATAAGTGCCCCCCCACCCATGGGCCAAGTATCTAAAATCACATCTGCTATTTTGAGATAGTAAAAATACTCTGTAGTATAATCAACAGCCGGTAAAATTTTTATTTTTTCTGTGTTAATGTTATTACCAAGGGCATTTTCATCAAGGCCAATAAAATACATAATAGTGTCATCACGCTCTATAATGGGCGCAATAAAGTTTAAAAGTGAATTACCTTGAAACTCAAAAAATTTATGCGCACTACCAAGTGCCATGACAATCTTTTTATTTGGGTCTATGCCAAGCTTTTTTCTAGCTTCATGTTTAGAAATGTGTTTTTTATGCACCAGCTCTGTGGGTATGCCAATGAAGGCAGTGCGTGAACATCCTCTATAATTCTTTGTTGATTTTAATCTACTTTCAGATAGCTCCGCAACTATATCAGCAATGGACATGCCAATACTAAACATATGATCTGCATGATTAAAAAAAATAATCGGGCGAGTAAATTTTTTTGTTCCAAAAGCAATGGTTGATATAGGGTCATACATGTGTATGTGCAAGACAATATAAGCACAATCACTTGCTAAGACACGTAACTCTTTGGCTTTTTCAAGCAAGGGAATGTTTGGGGGTAAAATATGTAAATTTTCTGATGCCACTAAATCCTTTGTACTAAGTGGAAGCTTAGCTTGTTGATTGAGTATAGCTATATGGTTTTCGTAAATGTGATTAGTATTATGAACCCATCTCTCCATTACTCTGGTGTGTCCACCTGTGGCGTAGGCTTCTGTTACTACATGTAAGACTTTATTTTTATTGTAATTGGGCTTAAGTTCAACATCAATCTCATTGGCCAGGGAACAAAAATATTCTTCCAGCTCTTCGTCAACATAGCGCCCAGTGCCTTTATGTGTTAAAAAATACAACAAATTGCATGCTTTGAAAAGTTTCGCTTGTTTGGTGCTGGTATGGCGAAATTCTTTTAGCAATTGTTCATATTTTTGAATATTTTTATTAATAGTATCTATTGTAATATGCATATTATTCTGTATAAGCATTTGTTATTTTAATTACATAATCAACTTCTTCATTGGACATAACGGGTGATATGGGTAGACTTACAACTGAGCTATGAATTTGCTCGGTTATGGGGAAGTTCATATCATTCCATTCTTCATATGCACCTTGTTTGTGAGGAGCTGTTGGATAATGTATGAGAGTTTGTATGCTATTGTCTGCTAAATATTGCATAAATTTTGTTCTATTTTGTACGCGCACAACAAATAGATGCCAAACGTGCGCTTTTTCATCATATGCATGTGGTAGGGTAACAAGCTTATTACGTATGTTTTCACGGTATTTTTTAGCAATGGCTTGCCGTTTTGCATTATCCTTATCCAAGCCTTTTAATTTTACATCTAATATGGCAGCTTGAATTTCATCAAGACGAGAATTAATGCCTTTATAAAGATGCTCATATCTTTTATGTGAGCCATAGTTTGCTATAGCTTTGAGTTTATTGTACAAAACTTCATCATTGGTGGTTATACCTCCACCATCACCAAGTGCGCCAAGGTTTTTGCCAGGATAAAATGAAAATGCCGAAACATGGCCGAGATTTCCCACGCGTTTGTCATCATAATATGCACCATGGGCTTGAGCAGAATCTTCTATGATTTTTAGATTATACTTGTTAGCCACTTCCCAAATCTTTTGCATTTTTGCGGCTTGGCCGTAAAGATGAACCACTATAATTGCTTTGGTGCGAGCAGTTATTTTTTCTTCAATTAAGTCAGGGTTTATGTTGTAGGTGTTTAGGTCTGGCTCTATTAAAACAGGAGTGCAGTTATTTTCCGAAATAGCCAAAATGCTGGCGATATAGGTATTAGCCGGTACTATAATCTCATCACCAGCCTTAAACTCATAAGCTTTAATAATTAGATTTAGTGCATCAAGACCATTGGCAACACCTAAAGCAAACTTAGTGCCGCAAAAATTTGCAAAGTTAGCGCAAAACATTTCATTTTGTTTACCATTTAAGTACCAACCGCTGTCTAAAACTTCTTTAATTCTAAGGTCCATTTCAGTGCGATAAGGTGCATTTACTGCATGTAAGCTTAAAAATTCAATCATAGTTTCTCTCTTAAAAAATTCTTTATTATTCCATATTTTTGACGCATTTTGCTGATGGCTTTAATACTAAAATTATAAGCAAGGCTTTTGTAGCTTATTAGGTTAAACTCCCAAAAAATTTGGATGATTTGAGGTATATTGCCTTTGAATGCTTGAAATGCAGTGCTAAAGTCCACAGAGGAGTTATTTAAGTAAAATTTTGTGACATGCTCATTCAAGGTTTGAAATTTAAAACTATCAAGGTCCATGCTATTGTCGTGTTGAATATAAAATAGATCTACCCTTGCCTTTGGAGAATAATCATTTAATATCTTAACTGCTTGGATAATATTTTCATCTGTGTCTATGCTGCTTCTAACTATCCATACAAATAAAATACGTTCAGAGTTTTTAAAGGCATTTTGAAATCTATTAATTCTACGGTCATATTTTGCTTTTACATTATCATAGTCATCTTCAAATGAAACATCTACATGAAAATCGTGCTGAAAATTTAAATTTGTGATGGTATTTTTGTATCTAGTATAGGCTCGTTCTTCTTCTACTTCAGTTTCAACTTCAAAAGGTTCTAAAGATCCTTTATGCAACCAGTCTTGAAATTCACGGGCAATTAATTGTGCGCGATTAAGTAGTGGTGCGCCATCAATCCAGTCAAAGGGCATGCTTTTGTTTCTAAGGTAGGTGCTCGATAAATGACCGGCAGTTGCGCAATCTTCACCTAGGCTTATGACCATATCATAAGTGAGATTACGCTTTTGTTTGTTTTTTGTGAGTAGTTTATGGATAATGTATTTAATATTGTTCATAGTTGTCATAATAATTACTTAAGTGCATTCTTTATTTTGTATAATATGGGGTATAGCTTGTGGTAAAAAATTACTTTTTTTACAATGCGTTTTAGCAAAGTATAATATTTGCTACTCTTTACATTTTTCACAGCTTGGCTTTGCCTTATCGCTCGTAAACCAACATATTTAGGTCGAAGTATTTTAATACTGCCGTTTAGGTTATGCAATAGTTTTAAACCCATAATTTCTTGAATTTCTGCTAATCTAACATCCCAAGTAAATCTTTGGGCTACAATTTCATGTGATTTTGCCACAATATCATGACGTAAATTTTCTTCTTGCAGCAACTTCATACAAAGCTGTCTTGCCTCATAAGAATTCGAATACATAGGTATTTTATAGTCACCAAATATGTTTTTAACGGAAATGGAATATTCAGAAAGTATGCATCCATTGCTAGCCATAATGTCAGGCACACGCCATGAAGTGTCATCGGCACATTGAGGATGCATGGAATTTAAGCAAATTTTGGAGGAATTATATATGTCTTGATTATGCTTTGCAGTGTAGACTATTCTATCATCAAAAGCAGCGGCCAGTGATGGGTAAACATTAACTAGTTCATTCCAGCCTTGCCCATATAGGGTTAGGCCTAAGTCGGATAAGGCAAAAACTTCGCTAACTCTTTTTTCTGCTGCCATGTAGGACTCAATATAAAGCCCTTTGTTAAGCATTTGCGATGTGAACTCATTTAGCCGTGATGCATTGGGACTTGGTATATAGTCTTTATCATAATGTGATTTCTTTTTTTCAATTAAAGCTTCAAGAAAAATTCTTTTTTCTGCCTTTGATAGAGCTAAAATAGAGTTACCGTGGTGCGGGTTTACCGAAAATTTTGTGCCAATAAAGGATATATTTTTATCTTGAGCTATATTTTCTGGCTTAATACTTGTGGCAGGTTCGGCCACGTGAATTTGACTAGGTAAAACATTTGGAAAGTAAGCTTTTATATTTTTAATACTTGGCTTACCAAAACAGAAAAATGTAAACCTATCAACATTTTCTTTTATGACATCTAGTTGATTCCATCTATCGCAAAGGTCGGCATTCCAAATAATAAATGGGCAGTTGGTGATGTTTAGTAGCTTATTATATACTGCATGGTTAAACGATATTATAAGCTCAGGATTAAATGTAATAATGTCTTGTCTTAGCTGCTCTTCATCAATATCTTTTTGTAATGTATTTTGTGACATGAAGGCATATAAATTAAATTCATGAGGGATGAAGACCAAAACTTCATTGCCATGTGCTTTAAGAGCATCTAGGAACTGCTCATAAAAACACGGTAATTTATATTCGCCTTCATGCCATATGGCATTGGAAACACATATTAAAATTCTTGCCATTTAATTACCCTTAAGTTTCACTACAAATTGTTTTACTCTACGCAAGAAAAATAATTCAATGGCAAGCTGCCTTGATAGGTGATAAATTCTTGAGAGCTTATTTTTTAGTCTTGATCCTGCACTTAAATGTGGCTCTGGATTATGAATTTCTAATGGCATGGGAGGGAAGAAATATGGGTCTTGGCTTATATCAACAACATGAGTATCCCAACAAAATACTTGTGGTATGTCATTGGTAAACTGCTTTTCTTGACGTAAAAAATCTGCTAATATTTCAATATTATTGTTTTTATGAAAGTGTTCTTTACCTTTAGCCGAAAGGTGCAAAAGTTTTTCCTTTGTAAGGTTTTGTATTTGCGTTAAAAACTCTTGATGATTAGACCAATATAAGGCTTCTGGGTAAACAAAATCACAGCAGGTTAGAATTTTATCCCCTCTATAGCAAATAAGTGGTATACCAGCAGAAAATATACTAATAAGAGTTTTAGCACTAGACTTTGGAAAGGAGCTAATAAATAAGTCTACATTTTTATGTAGCATGTCCTGGCATAAATTATCTGCCCAGCTAATATGTACGAAGGTATTTTTATCTAATTGATTGTTTTCTAGTGCAGTATGGATTTCGCTTAATTTATCTTCATCGATGGGACCATAATGATAATGAACGCCTTGTGTGGTTTTTAATAATGCAACTATAAACTCACTGTAATCTAACTCATTATTATTGAATTTATAAAATCTGGCCGATGCAGTTGCGGTTATTAAATTCTCATGTTTGTTTAATGGTATATATTCACCACCTACTTCGGCAGCCTTTCCAAAAACTGGAATGTAAACAGCCTTTTTGGCATATGAATTGTTTAATAGCCTATACTGAGCAGGGGTTTTAGTAATATAAGAGTCTACGGAGCTATTATCTAATGCAAGGACAAAACCATGGTCAATGGAAAAAACTGTAATGTTTTTATAGATACCTTGCTGAATAAGGGCTGCATTATAAGTGAAATGATGTCCGGCATAATGGTATACTTTGCTAATATTATAATCTAAGAACATATCAAAGAGGCATTTTAACTTAGCATCACCTTGTTCTTTACAAAATAATAACTTCACATGTGCATAGCTTGCAAAATCAGCTTGAATTTGAGCAGATAAGCCTTCTTTACTAGTGATTTCAGAAAAAATTACATAAACATTTTTATCAGAGTTTAATTGTATAAGTTCATGTATTTCTTTGTAAATACCGCCGCCTGTATTATTTAACATGGCAACTGAAATAGCTATATTGTCATTTGGTTCTATTTTATTTAGTGGAGAAAGTCCTCTTAAATTTAGCTCGATACGCCCAAGGCTTTCGGTAAAGCTATCCATAAATTCCGATTTATAGGTGCGTAAAAAAACAAAGTCTTCATTTTGAAAGGCATAAGTTAGGGACATTTGTCGAAGGTGCTTAAAGCATTGCTCAAAAGTTAGGGTCTTTAGTGCAACAAAGCCTGGCTTGTTACTTAATGCGCTTGTATCATAAATGCGTTTATTAAATAACTCTTTTTCCTCTTTAGATGAGCAAAAATCAGCGCACTTTTTCCAAAATGTATTGTTCATCTCCATTTGAGCTCGCTCGGATAAGGTGGACCAAATACCTTCATTATTATATCTATATACTGAGCCAATAAAATTCAAAAATTTAACTTTACCTTGTGTGTAGTTTAAGACAATGAATGTTCTTGCCATGTCACCACGGACTTGGTCAAAGAAAGGAGAAATTTTTTCTTTGAAAATATTGCGATACATAAAGGTTGATGTGTGGGCGTAGAACTTACCCAAGATGAAATCAGAGTAAGAAAATTCGCATTCTTGATCAAACAAAGCGGGGTTATGTAGGATGTACTGATTATCATGTAAGGTTAAATATTTATGGCACACAGCACAATATTTTTTCTTTTTATCATAATCCAAGAAGTCTACTTGCTTTTGAAGCTTATTTTTAACAGTGTAAAAATCATCCCCATCTAAAACAGTAAAATAATCACCTTGCGCTTGCTTTAGGGCGTGAACAAATGTGGGACCATTGCCCATATTCTTAGGATTAGAAAATACTTTAACTTGTATATATTGCGTGGCGTAATCATTTAATATGTTAAGGGTATTATCTGTGGACGCATCATCTATACAAATAATTTCATATTCAAAGTTAACATCTTGCATTAACACAGAGTCAAGTGCTGTGTGAATGGTTTGCTCCACATTGTACAAAGGCATAATAATAGATAATTTCATAAATAACCTATAAGCTGTATATATTTTTATTAACCAAACTACTTGTAAAACCCTTTAATAATATTTTTTACTTTGGCAATGAAAAATATTTCATGAGTTAATTGAGCTGAAAGATTATAGATACGCGCAAGCTTAGTTTTAATCTTTATTAATTTACTTTGTTCAGTAAGTACTGGTGCGCTGTCATCTTTACGTCTTTCACCTTCATCCCTTGGTGGTATAAGTAGTGGGAAAAAGTATGGGTCGTGGCTTACATCAATTATCTCTGTATCGCTACAATAAACATGCGGTATGTCATTAGTAAACTGCTTTTCTTGATATAAAAAATCTGCTAACAATTCAATATTATTATTTTTATGAAAGTACTCTTTACCTTTAACTGAGAGGAATAAAAGTTTTTCTTTCGTTAAGCCTTGAATTTGCGCTAAAAATTCTTGATGACTAGTCCAAAATAAAGCCTCAGGGTACACAAAGTCAATGCAACTCGCAAGAGTTTGTCCTCTGTAGCAAATGATTGGAATACCATGTGAAAAAACACTAAGAAGAGTTTTGCCGCTGCCTAGTGGGAAGGAGCTGATAAACAAGTCAACATTACTATTAAGTAAGTCCTGACAAAGATTTTGTGCCCACTCTATGTGTACAAAGGAGTCAGAAGAAATATGATTATTCTCTAACTCAATATATATTTTATTTTTTGATTCTTCATCAATGGGACCATAGTGAATGTGTTTGCCACCAGTTTTTTTTAATAAGGCAATAATGAAGTTTATATAGTTGATTTCATTATTGTTAAATTTATAAAACCTAGCAGCAGCAGTCGCTGTAATTAAAAACTCATGATTATTAAAGGGCACATATTGCCCTTCAATACAAATTTCTTTTGCGGCAATAGGTATATATATGACTTTATTTTTGTAGTTATTATGTAGTAGTTTATATTGGGCTGGTGTTTTAGTAATATAATTATCCACCGAGCTATTATCTAAGGCTAGGGCAAAACCATGGTCGATGGAAAACAATATTATGTTTTTATAAATACCTTGCTGAATAAGGGCTGCATTATATGGAAAATTATGCCCAGCATAGTGATAAACTTTGCTTATATTATAGGTTAAAAATAAGTCAAAAAGGCATTTTAATTTATGTGCGCCTTGCTCTTTGCAAAAAAGTAGTTTTACATGCTTATATGCTGCAAAATCTTTTATAATTTGTTCTGGCAAGTTATCTTCATTAGTAATTTCAGAAAAAATTATAAAAATATTTTTATGGGCATTAATTTCAATAAGCTCATGGATTTCTCGGTAAATACCGCCACCGGTGTTATTTAACATAGCAATAGAAATGGCAATATTATCATTTTCAACTATCGTCTTAAGTGGTGAAAGTTCACGTGAATTAAGTTCAATGCGCCCAAGGCTTTCAATTAGGCTATCTAAAAACTCAGACTTATATGTTCGATGAAAAGCAAAATCTCTATGCTTGAAAGCAAAATTTGATGCAATGTTTTTGACGAATTTAAATAGCTGGCTAACGCACCAAGATTCAAGTGCTTTTTCTTGGGGCTGGCTATTACCTTTTAGTTTATTCGTTTTTCTTGCCCATAATTTCTTTTCTATGTGTGAAAAACAAAAGTCAATATATAGTTTAGTATTTTTTATATTAAGTGCAATTTGTGCACTTCTATCAAGGGATGTCCAAATTCCAGAACTATTGTGCCTATATACTGATCCAACAAAGTTTAAGTATCGTACCTTGCCTTGCGTAAAGTGCAATACAAGGAAAGTCCTTGGTGTTTCTCCAGTATTTAAATGAAAAAAGTCAGGAACATGATGTTTAAAAATATTTCTATACATCATGCTTGAGGTGTGAGCATAAAACATATTAGATAGTAAGTCTGAGTAGTAAAAATCTTTCTCATTTATAAAGAGAGCATAGTCTTTGGCAATGGTATTATCTTCATAAAGTCTTAAATATTTATGACAAACTGCACAATACTCATTTTTTATATCCGAGTCTAAAAAATCAACTTGTTTTTGTAATTTGTTTTTTACAGTATAAAAGTCATCACCATCTAGGACTATAAAATAATCCCCACTAGCTTCTTTAAGCCCACGTGCAAATGTACGCCCATTACCGATATTTTGCTCATTGGTAAAAACTTTTATATGGGCAAACTTTTGGGCATAGTTGTTTAGAATATTTAGTGTGCTATCAGTGGATGCATCATTAATGCAGATAATTTCATATGAAAAATCAACATCTTGCATTAGGATGGAGTCTAGGGCAATGCTTAATGTCTCTTCTACATTATAAAGAGGCATTATGATTGAAAGTTTTATGGAACACATACTTGATTAATATTTAACCTATTCAATGAAAAATTTGCTTATTTTACTATAATAATCATGCTTTGTGCATTCAAAGAAATAGTCCAGATCATTTTCATCTATTTGCACAGCACCAACTAATTTGTGATAACTTAAGACCTTACTGTTGTTCTTGCGTACATCAAAGTGGCATTTTTCAAAGCCCAACTCTTCAAAGCCAAATTTTCTCACTAAATAGTCGGCTTCCATGACTTCATGAAGTACTACGTCATCAATCATGATCCAGCTACCAATGCAAAAGCTGTCTTTTCTTAAGTCGTATATGCGATATGTTCCAATGCGTGTATTCTCATTGTTTTCTATAATAAAGTAGTATTCATCATTTTTTAGGAGAGCATTTTGTATGTACACTTCTTGTTTTTCAAGATTATATTCTGTTTTATTCAAATATTTAGATTTTACAGGGTCGCAACGTAAGGATAAAATAAATTTTGCATCATCTACCCTTACTGTGCGCAGGGTAACGTATTTTCCAACAAGTAGCATGTTAAACACTTCCACAATCTAAAATATAGTTTTGGCATGTAAGCCATTTTGCATCCTGTGAAAGCAAGTAGATAATAAAAGAAGAAATGTTTTCAACCTTTCCAATACCAAATGGGTAGTCAGCATCACAATTACCTCTCACTTCAGATGCTATCTCAGACATTGGTGTAGCAACTTCTGAAGGAGATATTGTATTTACACGTATTTTCATGGAAGCTAGTTCTCGCCCCATTGTCTTAAAAGCAGTATTAGCTGCAGCCTTTGACGCTGCGTAGGAAAGTAGTCCCATTTCACAACTAAGACTGCTTATTGAAGACACAAAAATAATAGAAGAATCTTCGCGTACATGTACTCTTTTATCGGCAAATCCTTTTGCCAGCATGAGTGGAGAAAAGCAGTTGATGTTAAACATTGTTTGTAAGTCATCATAGCTTAGCATGCGCAGAGGTTGAAATTGTATGATCCCTGCACAGCAAATTAAGGCTTTAAATGGTGGGTATTTATCGCGTAAAGATAAAATATATTGAGGTAACTTGTCGATGTTTTTTGAGAGATCAGCAACTTCACTATAAAAATTTTCTTTCAATGGACAAAGTTGTCTTGTTTGCTCTAATGTTTCGAGATTACGACCAATACCAATCACATTTGCCCCTTCGGCATTAAGTTTAATGGCTGTATCTCTTCCTATACCTGAGCTAGCACCTGTGACGATTATATAGTCGCTCTGCGTAAAGGCTTGCATGTTATAAATTGGCCTTTTTTAAAATATCAGTTACAGTTTTGAACTGCTGTACTTCATTAATTCCTAAAGCTATATTAAATTCTTTATCAAAGAAAGATATTAAGGCCATTTTAGCTAAGGAATCCCAATCTTCAAGATTAAAAAGTTCATCATTTTCCGAAACGATAGAAAGTGATTGTAGTATTTCAGTAGAAAATACTTGCAAGAACTTTTCTTTTGTCATGTCATTCCTCGTAAGATTTGAATAATAAATTTTTGATAGTTATACTTGATTAACTTTACATCTAGGCAAAGTTCTAGGAAGTATGTTGTCAATACTCCATGACATTATGTGCTATGCATCAACGATTCAAGGTAGCGTAAAGTTATACAAATTATAACATTTTTACATAACTTTACTATGCAACATTTTTATCTGAATTCAAGCCCATAAAGATAATCACCCAAATTAATCCATTAGTATCTAAGGAGCATATTAAAGAATAGTTACTTTGTCAACTTTTCTGTGTGTTGTATGTTCCTATAACTTTGAGTATTATTTGAACTTGCTTAACAAAGCATATCACAAGACAAACACTTTCGTGGGTAGTTTGACAATTTAAACGTGGTGCTCGTAGCTAATGAGTCTTTTAGAAATTCATTAAAAAATAACTTTTTAGTAAAGAGCCATTAAAAATATTTTTCTTGTATTTTGTTGGCAAAAGCCTTGGGGTTAAAGAAATAGTATTTAATCTTGTCTATCTTTGTTTTAGGCAATAAATAACGTGCAGGCATAGAACCGTGACTAATAGTTTCATAATTTATATTTTGCTTTGTGGCATTGGGATTATGTATTGTAAGGTTCACCAAATTGTTTAATTTCTCTATCATATGTGAAAAACGATGGTTTTCATTGATGCTTTTTTGACTTCCGACTATAATTTCCTTGCGCCACTCTTCATCCTTCAGGAGTTTTTTGCATAGTTCTCTAGCTTCAAGCGGACTTGTGAAGGTTGGAATGTCCACATATGGCGAAATTAGCTTTAAATCTTCCTTGGGTGGAGAAATTAAGCATGAATTTGATGCCAAAATATCTGCTACACGCCAAGACAGGCTACGAATTGCTTGCGCATTAGGTAGTGTTATAGAAATAATAGACTCATTAAGCATTTTTTCCGAAGCCTGTAATGTAATTACGGGGTCAAAGTTAAAGCATTTTATAAGATCAAGTGAATATGGGAATGCTATGACTATATTTTCTTTCCAGCCAAATATATTTAGCCCAAGATCACAAAGCGCATCCAAGGTTTTTATGCGCATATTACTTGTTAAGGCATATATAACATCGGTATTTTCATAGCAAGTATCGTCCTTATGATTAAATTGCTTTAAGAATTCCTCAAATTCGGCATTGCTATTAATTTTTAGAAAAGAATTTTCAATATTGCGGCCCCATCCTACAGTGCCTACAAAGGAAATGTTATATTTCTTTTCAATTTCATAAGCCTGAATAGCTGACTGGTAGCCAATTTCATAGTTTTGTTCAGGTTTTGCACCAAAAAGATTGATACAATCTTTGTGAAATACAGATTCCCAGCCCACATGTAAAAATAAGTAGCGATCTATATTTTGTTTGATGTTGCTTGGACCCTCAAAAAAAGTTGGCGAATCAACCATTAAAAGCATAATGGGGCAGTTAGTGTTTTTATAAACACAATCTGGCATGGAGTTATTGGCTGTAATAATTAAATCTGGCTTAAAGTTTTTAATTTTTTCTATAATTATATTATTAATGGCAGCATGGTGGCATTGATTGTTAATATGTACAATGTCATTGGTTCTTATGACTAATATATCATGGGCATTATTTTTAAGCTCAGTAAGAAAGCCTTCATAGTATGGGTCAAAAACATTGTCTCCTGCCCAAATTATATTTGATCTTGCTGAAAATAAAATCTTTGCCATTATATACTCCACTCATAAATATCATAACATACTGAACGTCCACCAAATCCTTCTTTTTGGCGGATGAGGCCTTCATTTAAAACTGTACCGTTTTCTTCAGTAGAAATGCCAAAGTTAAAATACTTCTTAGAATCTTTATATTGATTGAGCTGTTCAGCAATGAGTAAGTCTAAGGCGCCAATATTTCTACCTAAATCATTGCTGGCCATGTATTGCGTGTGTACTACGTTTTTATATTCAAATAGTAAGTTAGCGGCTAAAAGTGTTTGCCCTTGCATAGCAAAAAATAGGCGAATTTGTTCTGGAAATTTTGATTTTAATAGTTCTAACTCTTTGGCCGTATGCACTGCCTTAGTATTATGCCTTTTTTCCAATACTTGATTTTCAAGCTCAATAAATGATTCAAAATCTACAGACTCTATAATTTGTACTCCTTCACGTTTAGCTCTAGAAATTTGAGCTTTTCTGCCCTTGGGCATTTTAATAGGGTGTGCAAAGTCTATGGCTGTAGAAACACTTCGTATTGTTAATTTAGCTTGTTGTAAAAATAAGGCATATAGATCTTCTTGGGCTGGGCAAGCATGAAAAATATATGGTATTGCTTTATATATTAAAGTTTTAATATTGTTTTTTTGCAAAAAACTTTTAAGGGATTCAAAGCATTCAATCATTTTGCTTTGTTTCATAGTCTCATTATAAATGAAACCCCCAAAAGTTAGCCCACCATGAGAATAAACATTTTGTCCATTAATATTTAGGGGTAGCACTGCAATGAGTTGCTCATCATCATAAAATAGTAAGGAAGAGTCTTCAAATCTGTCGGCATGATAATCCATAAAATCACGTTGTAGCAAAAAAAGGCCATTTTTTGCACAAGCTACAAAATCATCCCAAATCGATTTATAATTAGAACAATACTTTACTATCGTAATCATTCTTCAGTGAGCTCCGCATAACCAAAGCCTTCTTTGCCGTAATCATTGCCATTATAGAATAAATACCCTTTACCATCTATTCGAATAAAAGATGGATAGGCCATCATTTGCGAATCCCAACCCGTTTTTGATAAGCTAAGATTAATATCTTTTGCTATCCATGTTTTACCATCATTTGATTCAGAATAAGTTAGTTGATAGGGTATAGCCTCGCTACCATAACCGTAATAAATTTTATAAATTCCATTTTCAACAAAAACAAAAGGGCGGCCAACTCTATGGCAGTCGTCTGATATTGATATGGCGGTTATACCTTGAGGTGGGAATTCCAAGCCATCCTTACTTTCCATATAGCGAATGTCATACACGGCTAAGGTTTTATTTTCACCTTGCCAAAACTCATTACCAGCTCCATACCATACTTTATAAATACCATTATCTTCAAATATAGAATGTATGACTCTAAAGAGCTCTTCACCCATAACTCTGTCAGTAATGGGAGTTTCTTGGTAGCGTTTAAAGCTTTTTCCATCATCTTCGCTAACGGCTAGGCCAGTAAATACGGTAAATCTTATCTTAGTTCCTTGACTATAGCCTGCATAATATAAATAAATGGCTTTATCTTTTTTTAGTATGGCTGTGGGGGTTACACCATGTTCATCAAACCTGCCAGGTTTACCATGACTAAGTACAGGCTCATGAGAAATCTGTATTATTTCTTGTAGGTTATTTTTGTTTAAGTCAACAAAACCTATGCTTGAACAGCCATGTACATCACGCATACCCCCATATATTCTAACCCTATCTTCCAAAACAATAGGGGTTGGTTGCAAAAAGCTATTATGCATCCAGTCCTTTGAGCCGTTTGGGGAGTAAATAAGTCCCTTTTTTTCCCACTTCATATTTTTGGCCTATATATTTCTTTTGAATTTGTAATTAATTTGGCATAGCCAAAGCCCGTTTTACCCATGTCATTACCATCGTAAAACATATATGTAGCATATTTTGTTTGCATTACAACAGGGTAGCAGGCCATTTTGGAGTCAAATCCATTGGGTGATGTCTCAAGAACAGTTAATTCATTCTGCCTTTTCCAATCGATACCATTTTCACTTTCAGCATAACCTGTTTTGTATTCTTTATCTAAGGTGTCAAAGGTGTAGAGCATCTCATAATGATTTTGCAATTTTCTAACCTTGGGGCGACCTATTCTGTATTCGCTAGGACCACACGTAATGCAAGTTTTACCTTCATTATCAAAATTAATGCCGTCTTTTGATTCAAGATATTTTATGTAATATGAAGGATAAGGCATATCATTAATATAGGTCCAGTCATGAATTACGGTATACCATATTTTAAACATACCACCGTCTTGGATGACAGTGTGTATGCATCTTCCAAAAATACCTTCATCCGTTCTATCAAGTACAGGGGTTTTTTTAATCTTAGTAAATGAATTACCATTATCCGTAGATATTGCTAGTCCGGAAAAGGCTAAAAATTTAACTTTTTCAGCCAGTTGAAATCCAACGTAATACATGCGTATTTCGTTATTGACCTTTAGCACATGTCCAAGCAATACGCCATTATCATCAAAACAACCAGGCAAGCCAATATCAAGCACAGGTTCTTTGGATATATTAATTATTTGAGAAGGATTTTGAGCCGAGAGGTCTAAAAAACCAATGCGACCAATGCCATCTTTATCACGAAAGGAAGCATAGACCCTAATGGTTTCATCATCTAGCAAGAATGGTTCAGGTGTCAATACACTATTATTCATCCAAGTACATGAGCCATCAGGACAAAAAATAAGCCCCTTTTTTTCCCATTTCATTCTTTAACCCCTAACTCCACAAAACATTTTAGCAGAAATTTTTGCTTTTTCCGTGCCTTTTTCAATAAAAACACTGTCATCCTTAGTGTTTTTAAGGATATTACACCCCATTCCAATAAAGTTATTTTTGCCTATTTGTATATTATCGGCAAGGCATGCATTAACGCCTAAGAAACTATATTCGCCAACTTCACAAAAACCTGAAATGACAACGTGTGAGGTAATAAAGCAATGATCATGAATTACAGAGCGATGACCTAAATGATTACCACTCCACATGACTACATTATTGCCTACTTTAGTAAATGGTTGCAAAGTATTATCTTCAAGTATGAAGCAGTTTTCACCTATTTCTACATTATCCCAAATAAAGCTACGCGAACTCACATAGCTTGCCATGGCATAGCCCATGCTTTTGCATGCTTGAAATACTCTGGCCCTAGCATAATTTAACTCTGCTGAACCCATGGCTACAAATAGTGAGTATTCATCCTTGGGGTGGCTTTTTTCAACTTTTTCAAGTGGTAACACAGGCAAAGTCAATAAGCTTTGCTCAGTGATATATTGTTCATTAACGGCAAAAGCAACTACATTATAGTCAGAATCCTTGGTGAAATACTCATAAGCTAGTATAGCAGTTTCACCAGCCCCAACTATAACTAAATTTTTGCTACTCATGGTCAAAAGCCTTTAACAGATCTTGTACAGATTTAGCTGCTTGTATTTCTTGGAAGTTAATACTAATGCCAAGTTCTTTATCAAAAAAAGACATGGTAGTAATTTGAGCTATGGAGTCCCATTCTTCTATTTCTTCAAACACAGCTTCTTCAGATACAATGTAATCTAATTGTAGTATATCTTTAGAGAATTTTTCTAGGAACTCAGCCTTAGTCATTTTGTACCTCATATTCTAGCATATTGGAGCAGTAAATTTTTTTGATATCCATAAGAACACTTGCCCAGCTAAGGCCAACACCAAATCCAGATAAAATCATTTTATTAGAATTAGTTATGACTTCGTTTTGTAGCATGTCTGTAATGGCGCATGGAATTGATGCTCCACATTGATTGCCATACTTAGTCATGGTCCCAACCGGAACCTTTGATTCATCAACGCCTAACTTTCTAGCAATATTTTCTAAAATAAATTTGTTGGCCTGATGTAGCACGAAGTAATTAATTTCTTCTTTACTTACATTAGTGTGTTCTAATAGTTTTTCAATGTTTGGGGCAATTTCTGCCATGGTAAATTCAAAAATTCTGCCCCCATCCATGTTGGCTTCATACCTGAAACCATTATCCTCATAAAATAAATCCTTATTCGGAGGGGTTTTAAAACCACCATTTTTACATATTAAAGCGTCATAATTGGCGCCATCAGAGTTGATATTAAAATGTATGGGGCTTGCATTAGCGTCAAACTCTATGAGGCTTGCTGTGCCGGCATCACCAAATACTGGTGCAGTATTATTGTTAAACATGTCAGTAAACTTTGAAAAGCTGTCACCAACAAGTAACAGAACCTTTTTGCAACCAGCATTGATAAGCATACTAGCTTGATATAGACCTAATACATAACCTGAGCAAGCTTGAGGAATGTCCATGACAACGCATTCTTTAGAAAGCTCAAGCTTTTTGTGTAAAACATAGGCTGTAGCTGGCATTAAATAGTCTGGTGTATATGAAATGAAGAGTAGGGCGTCTATATCATCTTTTGCCGTATTGGTTTTATCAAGTAAATCATGCGCAGCTTGTAGACACAGGTCAGATGTCATGATGTGTTGTGCTGTTACGCGCCGATATAAAAACCCTGAAGAATCAATAACTCTTTGTATTTTTTTCCTATCTCCATTGTAAAGGTTCTTATCCTCCAATAAAGAGAGCTCTTGAGTAGGTATGACAGTTGAAATACCTGTAAGTTTCGTATTTTTAAAAGAAAAAATCATTTGTCTATCTCTTGAATAAATTTGTTATAATCTCTTATATAGTCATCTTCATTATAGTGGGCAGAAGCAAGAACCATGAGCACGCAATTGTGTGAAAAGTTTGTAAATTCTCGCCAAATGTTGTGCTTTATGTATAGCCCTTGTGCAGGATTATTTAGATGAATTGTTTTTCTTTCTCTTCCATCATCTAAAATAAAGTCGCAAGACCCTGCAAGACACACTATTACTTGCTCAAGTTTTTTATGTGAATGCTTACCACGTATCACCTGCTCAGCTGTATCCCAGATATAATATACTCTTTTTATATCAAAAGGGAAATCTTCATTTTTTTCAAGAGCAACGAGTTTACCATCATGGTCACCTCTGACCTTAAAATTGAGAATCATATACATAACTATGTCACTTTTCTTACTTATTATAAGGATATTACAAGTTCATTTTTGCTTCATAGGCTTTGATTACTTCAGCTGTTGGCCCTTCCATAATAATCTCACCATCTTCTATCCAGACAATTTTATCACATTTTCTTACTGTACTGAGTCTGTGCGCAATAATTATACATGTAATGTCATCTGATAGTGCATCAATGGTATCTTGTATGGCTCTTTCATTATGTTGATCAAGAGCTGAAGTTGCTTCATCAAATATGATAATGGATGGATTAGTGTATAGGGCACGGGCAATGGAAACTCTTTGGGCTTGCCCGCCAGACAAACCACCACCACTTTCTCCAATACTGTGTCTTAGGCTTTTATCGTCATCAGTGACAAAGTCTATGGCAGCTTTATTACAAGCTTCACGCACACGCTTAACATCCCAAGGCTTACCCCATTCGCTAAATGCAATATTTTCTGCTAGAGTGCCACCAAATAAAAAAGGTGTTTGTGGGACATAGCCAATGATTGAAGCTAGGGATATGGCGCGCTCTGGTGTAATTAATCCACCATCAACACTAATGTTACCTGCAGACGGCGGTAGTAGACCACTTATGACACCGGCAAGTGTACTTTTTCCCCCTCCGGAAGTGCCAATCAGACCAATTTTTTCACCCTTATTAATGCATAAGTTAATGTTTCTTAGGCAATCTTTTTGGTTTTCATCGTATCTAAAGTTAAGATTTTTCAGACAGATATCTTTGCTAAATGAAAAGTTGGGGTCTGGTTCAACAAGATGCTCAGGAGGAAGGGCTCGTAATTCCTCCAATAATTCTATGATAGCTAGAGCATAGGGGCGATAATTGCGTACAGAAATTTGTAAGCTTATAATGCGGTTACAATAGGGGAGAACGCGCCATGCTGTTAATAACAATAAACCAAGGGCTGCAGAAATACGTTCAATGGGTGCATGCTCTATGAACACTAAGTAAGCTATGGCCGCCACAACAGTTCCAAAGCCTACGGCTTCCAAAATCCAAGTAGGTGCTGTAGGTGTAATATAATTAAATGTTCGTGGGTATCTACCCTTTAAGTTAGCACTAATTAAGGCATTTAAAAAAGTTTCTTGCTGACGATAGATGAGTACTTCACGAATACCCTTAGTGGCACACATAAGAGCCGAGGTTTCTAGCTGAGAGCACTCTGTGGCGGTTTTTGCATTTGCATCAACCTTACCTCTAATGATGCGCAGGAAAATAATACCAACAATTAAGGTGTTTGCAACTACAATTGTGGTTAATAATGGTTCTTGAGCAACTAGACTTGTAAAGAGTAATACTACAGTAACAATCAGTGAATACATTGTAAGTAAGGTTGATAGCATTGTTCCAAGATGTGCGCGCCAAAGCATGCGCTGAAACATGGTGCTACTTGCCTTGGATAGATGCCAAGCATAATCCCTATATAAATAACGTGACATGATTTCTTTACTGATGCTTAAAGACATATCTTCACCAAGCAAGGCACTTGCACGAGCTACAAAAAAGCTCACAATACCCTTGAGTATGGAGATAAGTACAACTAAGCAACCAGTTAAAACTAGTAATCGTCCTGGGCCTTGTGACCATTCATTTAAAGCAGGAAAGATAGTAAAAATTGTTTGGTATAAAATGCCACTACGTAAACCATCGCTATTTGTTAACGCTAGGCCCATGCTGGCAAGAACCATAATAAAGCCAAGTTCTAATAAGCTTTGCGCCACCATGAGCACAAAGACCCATATAGATCTTGTGCGTAAGGTTTGGTTTAGAAGTGGTAAAATTCTAGCAAAATCTTCGGTAAGATTTCTTTTGAGTGAAGCAAGTGCGGACATTGCCAATTTATTCCTAGTAGTTGAATGTGTTGATACCTGAATGTTATATTATCTACTTTTTTAGTAAAAAAGTAAAGTAAATTGGATAGCTCTCATGCTAAGAGCATAACTGTCTAAAATAAAGAGTATATATGTTGAGTAAAAGAATTTGTAGCTATATTGGGAGGTAGCTTATGCATAAGTTTATGAATTGATGTAAGCTTTGTGATGTTAGTAAACATATTAGCATCATAAGGCTGCAAAAGGCATTGTTGCAATAAGTGTGGATAAGCATTGGATAATTCGGGCATATTAACAAATATTTCCCAGCATTTTTCATCCTTGAGAATAATATAGCTAGCAAATAGATGGAACATAAAATAATCAAACGCTTTATCTTCCTTAGCCCAATACTCTTCAAGAAATATTTTCAGTAGAAAAACTAATCTATTGCCACATTTTGCATGCATAAGCCAATTGGATAGGCAGCGTTTGTCAATATTTCTTGTTTGTTCAGAAAAAATAATATTCAAATGAGGTTTAGAGGCCAGATTACACCAAGGAGGAAATTTAAAAGTAAAAAAATCTTGTTCTAAAATGTAACTAGGTACGGTACTTGTCAATAAGACTGTGGAATCTATCCATGTGCCACCATATTTTGCCAATAATGCTACTCGAATATAGTCGCTGAAATGAGCCTCTGACATAAGTCCTTTTTGAAATTTATCTAGAATATGTTTTGGTATTTCAATATAGTCATGTATTTTTTGCTTATCAAGAACTTTTATTTTGAAATTTGTTTGATATGCTTCAATGCTATTTAAACATGTCTGCACTATTTTAGGAGCATGTTCCCTTCCTTGTAACCAGCATTGCCAAATATATTTTGTATTAAATTTAGATATAGATGTATCTAATTTTACGTCGAAAATATAATTATATTTAGCTAAGTACTCTATCATTAATGACCTCTATTCACACATTACATCTCAATGAATGATGTCTTTTGTGCATAATGCCACCAGATATTTGCAAATGGTACCTGTGTAGAAATCCATGGTTTTTCTGGGGAGCAAAAGTGTATTATATGTGCATTTTGCAAAGCATTGATATAACAATTAAAATCTTCATGCGATACATATTTTTTGAGTTCTTCAAGATTTACATGCGTTTGTAAATTCCATTGTGGATTAATAAATTTAACCTTACCTTGCATTATACTATTAATAATGCACTGATCTACTGTGCGTGGTCTTATAACTTCTTGTAATTTATCGAGGCATTTGTGGGTAAAATTGATATTAACTAATTTTTCTATATCTAATATTAATAAACCAGAATTAAAATAATTTTGTACATTATCTAGTTTAAGAGTATTTTTAGCATAGTTATTTAATACTGTGTCATATTCAACTTTGCATTTAAATTTATATTCTAGCACTGCTCCCATGGGCATGTTACTTAAATCCATTTGGAATAATTTATCTATGTCAGATATAAAAATCATATCGCAGTCAAGATATAAAACACGTTGATAATTTTCAAAAATTTTAGGAATAAAAAATCTATAATATGCTTCCTTGCTAAAGTGAGCATGTATTTTAAAAATACATGTATCAAGTTCATTTAAATAAGGTGTTATATTTATGAAGCGTATATGAAAGTTTTCACTTTGTAATGACAGTATATTTTGTTGATGTTTCATGCTCAAATCAGTGTGTAAAACACAAATATCATACGTAGTATCATACACACAGTGTTCACGCATGCTGTATAAAGCCACGCCTAAGTATGGTGCATATGCATCATTAGTAGCAAAGGCATAGCAAAATGGATACTTGGCATAGTATGGAGCTGGCTTGAAAGGTAAAATGTGTGTAAAGTTTGGCATTTGCTCATATGCATCTGCCGGCAGATGTTGTTCTAAAGTTTGCAAAATTTTGATAGCATTGATTTTTTGCCTGCCCCATTGCTCATAATGGGCTAAAGCCGTATTTATTTGGGCATATATTAGTGGGTCAATATGGTTTTTTTGTAGCATATGGCCTAAGCTTTCAGCATAGGCTAGCAAGTTGATATAGTGTAAGTTCATTTTGTCTTGCATAAATTTAGTCCATTAGCCACATACTTAATATAAAACGCATGAAAAAGTGTAAAAGTGGTGGCAAAGTCAACACGCCCCGAAAATCAAGAGTAGGGGGGCTTTGTGTTACTCTCTACTCTCATGCAGCTTTAAAACTCTCTAAAAGTAACGCATTTGACCAGATGAATGGTCTTGCTCGTTAAGTTCCACCCAAAAAGTACCACGAAGTGGTATAGCAGTACAGATACTGAGAGTAATGCAATTGATTTTTGGACCTTATTGCCAAGACAGTTTTTTGCTTAAATAAGGCTTATTAGTAGTAAGATGTGAAAATCAAACATTAAAAATATTGCTTACCCAAAAAATACTATAGCTGGTGATAGTTGTTTTTTCAATAAGTATATGCCCTTGTCCTTGGAATTTTTATGGGTAATAAATTAATACTTTATCGTAGATAAGTTGTTTGCTGTGCAGGAATATTTTTTTATACTTGCAGATATATAAATCATGTGCTGTGCATATTGCATACATAGTATTAGATGCGTAGCTATGCTTTGAAAATCTTGAAGTAAAAAATATATACTTTCCATTGTTAATCGTGACTAAGTGCTTTGAATTTGTATTGCAATTTGTCAAAGATTCAATGCCAGAAACTTAGTCTAACAAAACTTGACAAAAAATATACAAAACTATACTTGACCTAAGGTTTTTAGGATATAGCACGATAAGTTACACTAAGTATAACTAAATTTTTTAATAGCTAGGAGCGTCAAATGAAAGTTGCAAGTAAAATCCTTTTACCCATGTGCAGTATTATTCTTTTGGGAATGATATTCATTGCTTATATTACATATAGCATGAGTTCAGATAATATGAACACAGCCCAACAAGACTTGAATGTGATGGCTGTAAATAACACAATCTCTGAGTTAAGTGGTATTCATGAGTTTAATGTGCTCAATGCTATTTCACTTTCTCAAACTGGTCTTTTGCAACCCTATCTTGCTGGTACACCTGAAGAAGTAGAAGCTAATACCCAAGGGGCTATTGATCGTATTGTAAATATGCGTAAAACATATAGTTATGCTATGTTGGGTATTGTGGATACAAAAGGTATTACTCTTAGGCATACTGAAGAAAATATGATTGGTACGGATTTTTCAAAAGATTATATGTTTACCAATGCCATGCAGGGGCATGTAACTGCTGGAGCTCCTTTTTTATTTCAGGGCCGTGTAGTATATGCTGTTTCTTCTCCAGTGTTTAAGACTGGTACTAAGGAAATAATTGGTGTAGTTTTTAATGTAACCTATCTTGATGATACATTTAGTAAACGTATACCTCTTGGTCAAAAGGGTTCGTTTATGGTGGCAGACAGAAATGGTTCTGTGTTTTTAAGTAGTAATGCTGGCGATGTGCTTAAATTGCAACTTAACGATACCCCATGGGGTAAGAGTATTATGCAGACAAAATCTGGTAATCTTAACTTTGATATTAACAATGAAAGTAAGTTTGCATATTATGATGAGCAAAAAGATACAGGCTGGGTGGCTATAGCGGCCTTAGATGTAAATGAGTCAAATCAATCAAGCTTAGTTCTTGGGCAACGAATCTTTGGTATTGCAGCTATTGTAACGCTTATTATTGTGCTTGTTACAGGTGTTTGTGTGTTTAACTTACGTAAATCATTATTAAACTCTGTAAAGTTTGCTCAAGATATAGCCAATGGCAAACTAGATACTAAGATTGCCAAGGTAAGTAAGGATGAAATTGGCATGTTAGCTGAATCATTACAGAATATTTCAACAGTTTTGCGTAGCATTATTGATGAATATAACCGCCTTGAGTTTGACATAAAGCATGGTGATTTGCTTGCTGTTTCTGATGTACGGAACTTTAAGGGTGATTTTGCTAATTTAGTTAGCGGAACTAATGCTATTATTGCTAGTTATGTATCTGTTATTGATAAAATTCCATCTCCCGTTGTAGTGCTTGATAGCAAACTACGGGCTAAATATGTAAACAAAGCTGGTGTTGAACTTGCTGGTGCTAGCTATCTTGATAAGCCTTGTAGGGAATTGTTTGCTCGTGAGGATGATGGAGGCCCAGGTGATGGTTTGCAAAAAGCCTTTAGCTCTAAGACTCCACAGGGTGGAGAAACAAAAGCTCATCCGCAAAACAAAACTCTTGATATTGTATATAATGCTATACCGTTGATTGATGAAAATAGCGGAGAGGTAAATGCAATATTACAGCTTATAACTGATGTAACAGTATTTAAAGCCACTCAGCAAACAATTTTACATGTTGCTGAACAGGCAACCCAAATATCTTCGCAAGTGGCAAGTGCATCTCATGAGTTAAGCACGCAATTGAAGTACTCTGAAGAAATAGCTGCGGTGCAAGCTGAGCGTGCATCTACAGCCAATGATATCATGCAAACTATGAATGATGATGTAAGTACAATGGCTAGTATGGCACAAGAAGCATCTGAAGCCTCAGAAAATGCAAGAAATGAAGCTGTAACAGGCTCTACAGTTGTAAGTAAGACTGTAGAAAGCATTAGGGCAGTGGAGATGCAATCTGAAAAGCTAAAAGATGGCATGGAAAAGTTGAATGCAAATGCTAATGCCATTAATGAAGTTATTATCACCATTGGTGATATTGCAGACCAAACTAACTTGCTTGCATTAAATGCTGCCATTGAGGCTGCAAGGGCTGGGGAGTCTGGACGTGGATTTGCTGTTGTTGCTGATGAAGTAAGAAAACTAGCAGAAAAAACAATGTCTTCTACTACGCAAGTGCAAGAGGCTATTACGGCTATTCAAGATAGTGTTAGCGTGAGTGTTGAACAAGTAAATCAATCTGCCACTGAAGTTCAAAAAACTAGCCAATTGGTAAGTGAAACTGGTGCAGTGTTTAAGAGTATTATGGAGATGGTGGAACAAACAACTGCTAAGGCTCAAAATATTGCGACTTCTAGCGTGCAACAGGCTGAGCACAGTCAAAATGTTAATTCACAACTTACGGAAGTTAATCAGTTGGCAGCGCAAACAGCTACTAGCATGCAAGAGTCATTGAATTCTATTGCAGATTTAACTACACAAAGTCAGGCTTTGAGTGAATTAATCACCACCATGCAGAAATCATAAACTTGATACATATAGATCTAAAGATAATGGTCGCCCAGGGTTTTACTCTTGGGCGACTAAATAGTCGGTCGTACATTCAAGTTGAATCCGCCGGTACTGAAAAACGCGTTTCACGCATTTTTCTAAAAAGGCACGCTCGCTGCAAATATCGCTTTGCGAACGCCAGAAGCTAGTTCTGGCTTATTTTACGCAGCGCAGTTAATAATTATTTTTTTAACTCCTCAATAAGCTCAGATAGTTTATGTGATTGATCACTAAGCAAGCTTACGGCATTGCTGGCTTCTTGCATAGCGTTTGTGTTTTCGTTGACAACGTTTGCCACTTCAGAAATAGAGCTAGCTATTTCATCGGATGTGGCAGACTGTTCCTCACTGGCTGTAGCAATAGCCCGAATACCATCGGCACTTTCTTCAGCCATGTGCAAAATGCCATTTAAGGCGTCACCACTATTTATGGCCAGTTCGGTGGCCTCTTCAATACTTTTAACTGTGGCATCAATTTGGCGTACATTGGTCTCAGTACTTTGCTGTATGGCAGTAATAGCATTGGATACATCCGCTGTGGAAGTCATTGTTTTTTCGGCAAGTTTACGTACTTCGTCAGCTACAACAGCAAAACCTCGTCCTGCTTCACCTGCTCTTGCAGCTTCAATGGCTGCATTTAGTGCAAGCAAATTAGTTTGATCTGCTATATCAGAAATGACACTCATAACGGCATTGATAGATTGTGCATGATTTGCAAGTTCACTCATGCCACTACGTATTTCAATGGATTCCTCACGCAAGCGTAACATGGTTGTTTCGCATTGCTTAATGACTTTCGCACTTTCTGTGGATTTTTGTTTGGTTGCCTCAGCAAGCTCTGCACTGTTGTTTGAATTTTTTGCGACTTCTAATACAGTGCTATTCATTTCATCCATAGCTGTGGCTGTTTCAGTCATGCGCATTGAAACTACCTCAGATCCTTGTTTAGATATAGTTATTTGTGAAGTGAGCTCATCAGAAGCAGTAGCAATATTTTCAACAATGCTTTCTAGTTGATTAGCAGCGTCATGACGTCCATCTGTTAGGGCCTTTTCAGCATTGTTTAATAGTTGCACTTCTTGATTGCGATCAAAAACCATATCAACATAACCTACATGTTGACCTTCATTATCATAGAGTCGTGCTGCCATAGCTCTAAAATACCCAAGGCCAGGTTGTTCAAAATTGACACTGTTAATGCCTTTCTCGCATGACTCAATGGCGCAGTTTTCGGTACGACAGATGGTTGCACCCCAGTTATAGCATGGTAAACCTATGAGCTCTTCTGGTTTTTTACCAAGCATATTGCAAACACCGCTATTGACAAAGATGAAGTTTCTATCTTTATCCATGGCTGCAAGAGGCGATGGTATGCAATTTAATATGGACTCATACCAAAAGCTTTGTCGTTTTAGCTTTTGTACCATATCTTCTAGACCATGTGCTAAAAGTCCATATTCATCATTGCTATTAATATTGATATTAGCTTCTTCTCCCTTAGCTACAGCAGCTGCATAGGTGGCAATTTTTCTAATGGGAGAGCTAAGTTTTATACCAATAAAAATGGCAATGGCAAGCATGATAACAAGCACAGCTGTAGCTATACCTAAGGTACTAATTTGAGCCATTTTCTCGGTTTTTAATACATCGCTAATGGGGAGGCCAATAAACCACATGCCAACTATTTTGCCACTAAGGTTTTTTGCAGGCCAGTAGGCAGATAGGTATTCCACTCCTTGAATAGTATTGTTACCAAAAAATACCTTACCTTCACTTAGCACTTGCTTTTTAATTACTTGGTTGTCTAAGGTCGTGCCAATAATACGAGCACCTTGAGCATTTTTAAGTGTGGTCATGGTACGAGTATCATTGGTAAAGAAAGTAACTTCAGCATGTAAAAAGTTGCTAAGCCAGTCAAAAAAATTTGTATTTGTTATGGCGTTACCAACAGATATAGTACCCACCATGTTGCCATTATAATATACAGGAGTTGACGCTCGAAATGAAGGAGCTGCAACACCCAGTACAAGACTTGTGTTAGCATTACCTTTAAGGGCAGCAATGATGCTATCTTGGTTGGCGATGCTATCCCCAGTTTTGCTTGAATGGGCTCGTTTTAGAATATTTCCTTTTTCATCAGTGATAGTTACAATACTTGTGCCTGTGGCTTTCATGATGTCAGTGGCTAGCTTACTAATAGCAATCACATCTTTATTGGCAATGGCTACATCTAATCCATTATATTTGGTGCTCAAAGCACTCTTATCAAAAAGTTCTCTTTTCACTGCATCGGTGATGGTGGTAAAGTGTTTTTGTGCTTCAACAACTTTTCCATTCAAGACCTCAGTGAGTGGCTTGGAGTAATAATATGTAGAAACAAAATAAATTGCTCCTGAACTTACAAGCAAAAGCAAAACAATGGTAAAGACAAATTTCTGAGTTACTGATAAATTCATGATTCCCCCATAATTTTCATGCATTTAAGATTAGTCATAGCCATTGTGTAGAGTAAGAGAAGTACAGCGCGAATGCGAGAACACAATATTTGGCGAAAGTAGATTTCCGTCACAGTTGTTTAGGTCACTTGGAGAGGGGTGACCCTTATTAAATTAGCCTAAAAAGTTATACGAGGATATTTTTTTTGTCAATGGATAGATCTAAATTAAATATTTGGCCTTGAATGATTTACATAATAATTATTTTCCCTATATAAATAATGACTTAGTATGATAACTGTTTTGCTCATTTTGAATAAATACAGATTGTTATTGTCTTTGCGTGGATTTATGTTCCCTTTATGGAACATAAATGTTTAACCTAATAAGTAGTGAATAAAGTTGTAAATATAATACTCTGTATTTATAGAATTTTTAAAATTTATGCTCTGCGCACTGATGGTATACTTCTTGCTTTATGCGTCGTTATGTTTCATGATGCCCACGAACGTAACCTTTTAAGGAGAACCTAATGTCAGAAGTTTCGGTTTCAGTCCCACAGAAAAATAGTCCCAGTTTTAATATGCTGGTACTACAAAGCTTGCCTGGTCTTTTACTTGTAATTGCAGTGGCAGTAGCCTCATTTTATTTAGCCCCCCTTTTAGCTAAGATTCCTTTTTTTAGAGATTATTTAAGTCTAAAAGATTTCTTGTTGGCCATAATTATCGGTATGATTATTCGTAATACTATTGGTATAGCACCAATTTTTCAACAAGGCTTGTCTTATTCAACTATTATGACAAAAACAGGTATTGTGCTCATGGGGGCTAGCTACTCATTGGCTGGCTTGCTTGCTGTTGGTTTTAATGCTGTATTGTTTATCTGTGTATTTTTATTTGTTTCCGCACTGATAATGATGTGGTTGTGTCTAAGGCTCAAAATGTCTGCACCGTTATCTGCATGTCTTGCTGCTGGTATGTCGGTTTGTGGGGTTTCAGCAACTATTGCTATGGCTCCAGCTGTGCGTGCAAAAAATGAGGACATGGCTTACTCCATAGCTATTGTGCTTATGTTTGGCCTTATTGCATTAGTTGTATTTCCTATTGTGGGACGTATTTTTGAACTTTCTGATACACAATTTGGTGCATTTGTAGGGGTTGGTATTATTAATTCTGCACAGGTTCTTGGTGCAGGGTTTGCTTATAGCAATGAGGCTGGTACAGTTGCAGGTATCTATAATATAGGGCGTGTATTATTCCTACCCTTTGTGATTTTGATGCTAGCAATTATGGTTACTACGCATGAAATGAAAATGGATCAAAATGCCGAAGCAGTAAAAATCAATAAATTACGTTTGATTTATGAAAAATTTCCATTATTTGTGCTTGGTTTCCTAGCCGTTGTTTGCATGAATACATTTGGATTATTATCTGATGCAGAAATTAAAGTAGCCAAGAATTTTATGGCTTGGGCCTTTTTGCTTGGCTTTGCAAGCATAGGTATGACAACTAACTTAGGTGATCTCAAGGCCGCAGGAGTTCAGGGTATTATACTTGGATTTGGGGTTGCAACTATAAAGGCTGTGATAGTGTTGTTTGCAGTAATGGCTTTTATTGAATAGTATAAATAACATTTCGTGAAAAAACCCTTCGAAGTTTTCGGAGGGTTTTTTTGTGTAATTACGAATGTAAACGTTGTTTTAATGTTTTTACCCATTCGTTATGATCAGCCTTTTCTAGTGTTGATAAATGTTTGTATGGTAAAAAACAACAAGCGTGATGCACTTGTACTGTTCTTGCCCTAGTATAGTGCACAGTAGTATTTAGGCCCGTGAGCATTTAAAAGTCATTAACAAGATGACTTTTTTAGCATTTGTCGTTGACGAACATTGGCTTAAGGCAAGTTGCTACCTTTGTGGATGCAAAGGGCAAAACAAATGATTAATTTTCATGTTCCCTTTGTGGAACATTTTGATGTTTTTTGTTCCTAAATGTTCCCTAAAGAAGACGTGTTTGCGGAACATAATGAGCTCCATGTTTGTAATTTATTGAAAATACACATAAAAAACCTTTGGCATGCTGGTTGCAATATAATAGGCAAGTGCGGAAAGCACAAAAAAATTATCTTAAAGGAAACAAAAAACATGAGCTACTTCTTAAAACTATCTAAGTCACGTCGTCAGGATGCTATCGTAATCAGCCTTGGTTTAGCTTTAATCGCACTTTCAAAGTTCGTAGCATAATTTTTATACTGTAGTATAAAATTAAGGTTAATATAAAAGCTTTATTGTAAAACAATTTAACAAACTTAAGGAGTCCGTCATGGATTTACAAACTAAAGTATCTTTAATTCTTGCTTTCACATTTACCCTAACCTGTATTCTTCACTCTGTTGGTGCAATTTTATACGGTCAAGATAAATAATATTTCTTTTATTGTGAAATAAAAAAACCACCGGTTACACAATCGGTGGTTTTTTATTTTGTATAGGCTAACTGTATTTGGAGTAGCACTCTACAGTTTTATGTCTAACTCTTTCATTTTTAGCCATAATTGTTTTCTTGTAATGCCTAAGTGCTTGGCTGCTAACATTTTTTTGCCACCAGTGTGCTGCAAGGCTTCTAAAATACGTGCATGCTCTACTTGTGCCCTTGTCTCTGATAAGGTTAGCGGCGTAGCTTGTTCGTCAATTTGGTCATCCGTGCTAATATTTGGCGTGGGCATAGCATGCTCACGTATGCGTTCTGGTAATTCTGCCACACGTATTACATCACTACTTGCAAGCAGCACAGCTCTTTCAATACTATTGCGTAACTCACGAACATTACCAGGATAGGAGTAGCTATAAAGGGCTTGTCTAGCTTCATCTGATAGTTCAAGCTTACGATTATGAACATTACAAAATTTTTGCATAAAATGAGCAATTAAAAGTGGAATATCTTCTGAACGCTTACATAAGGGAGGCAAATGAATAGGAACAATATTAATACGATAATATAAATCTTCGCGAAAGGTTTTTTGTGCCATTGCTTCTTCTAAATCTTTTGCCGTGGCAAAAATCATATTAACCTGTACCTTATGTGGAACATTGCTCCCTATGGGCGTAATTTCTTGATCTTCTAACACCCTTAAAAGCTTTGCCTGCACAGCTAGGGGCATTTCTCCAAGTTCATCAAAGAATATAGTACCACCATTGGCAGCATCAAACTTACCTTTGCGTGCGTTTTGTGCACCTGTAAATGCTCCTTTTTCGTGACCAAAAAGTTCAGATTCCAATAATTGTTCCGGAAGAGCAGCACAATTAATTTTAATGAAGGGCTTTGTTGCTCTACTACTTAGATTGTGTAAGGCAGAGGCAACCAATTCCTTACCACCACCGCTTGGACCAAGAATGAGCACAGGAACACAAGCATCAGCAATGGAGTGAATACGCTCAAAAACTTTAAGCATGGCCGGGCTTTTTCCAATAAATTCTTCACCCCTTACATGGCGAAGCCGTGTATTTTCATTTTTTAACTCCAGATATTTGAAGTAACGTGAAACGGCAATAAGTAATCCATCACTTTGAAAAGGCTTACATAAAAAATCAAAGGCACCTTCCTTGATGGCCTGCACAGCAAGTTCAACTTCTGGAAAAGCTGTAATAATAATAATGCCTAAATCAGGTATATATTCACGACTATGCTTTAGAAGTTCAAGCCCACTCATACCTGGCATGCGCAAATCACTTATCATTAAATCAAAATTATGTTTTGCTAGTAATGACAATGCATCTTCAGCACAATTGGCTGTTTGTACGTCGTAGCCGGCTTTTTGCAAGGTATGTTGCATACCAAGGCGCATGGAAAGCTCATCTTCAACTAATAGGATGGAATTTGTAACCATATTAATCTCTTATTCATTTTATTTTATGTGAATAGGTATTTGTATTTCAAACACAGCCCCATTGTAGTGTAAGCCATCAAACTCTTGGGAGCTGTCTACAATTCTCAACACACCGTCATGCTGAGCAATAAGTGCACCAGATACTGCAAGACCTAATCCAGTACCCTTACCTTCAGGCTTGGTACTAAAAAAAGGATTAAATATTTTATCTTGTATTTCTTTAGGTATACCATGACCAGTGTCGGCCACAATAATAAATAAGTTTTGATTTTCAATATATGACCTCAAAAGCACTGCTGGTTTGACCCCACCATTATTAGAAGTGTCTTTAATGGAGTCACATGCATTTAGTATTAAATTTAGCAAAACTTGTTCTATTTTATCAGTGTCTAATTGGATATCAGGCATATTGGACGAAAGATCAATATGTATGCTAATACCATGCTGATTAAGAGTATATAATGCTAAGTTTCGGCAATGATTGAAAACTTGCTCGATGGATACAGGACGCATTGAAAGAGGTGCTGGCCTTGCAAAACGCAAAAATGAGCTTACAGTTGTACGTATCTTTTCAAGGCTTTCATTAATTACATTGATATGTTGCTGCTGCAAATCTTCACTCATATCCCCTTCGCATAAATTCTTAAAACAAAGAATAGTACCACCTAGCGGATTATTAATTTCATGTGCTAGACCAGATGCAAGCTGTCCTACAGCAGCCATTTTTTCAGCTTGAAGCATTCTCTCCACATTTTGGATGCGTTCATCTTCTATTTGATGTAAACGTGCTAACATCCATACAAAACTATCCTGTAACGCTCCAATTTCATCTTCACGCTTGGCTAATGTAGGCAGGTTAGGTTTAACATCTCCTTGTAGAGTGATGGTATTCATATTGTCGGTAAGTTGCTTGATGGGACCTACAAAGTGCCTACCACCAATCCACACCATGGCAATGGATATAAAAAGAAAAATAATTGCTAACAATATTACTTCATTACGTAAGTTTTCATTGTAGGCATACATTTCATTAAGAGAAAAATCAATACGGCATAGGCCCCAAAACTTTGAGCCAATGGACAAAGGTACTGTAATGCGCAAAATATATTGTTCATCATCACTAAAAACTTCTTCAATTACTTCTTGTTGTTTGTCAAGAATTTGCAATATATCTGGACTACTATAAAATTTACCATATTCGCGTAGATTGTTATGTGCCAGCACTTGTCCTTGAGCATCCAAGATGAAAAAACTTTTCATACGCGGGTCAAGATGCATCATATCTTCCATAAAATATTCTAAATATTCGCCCATGCCGGATGAATCTACCATACGCAACTCTTCATAAATTCGTGCATTTGTATAAAGCAGGGCAGCACTTTTTGCTATGCTTAAACCTTGTTTAACTGTGTCGTGGTAGATAATGTTATTTTCACGCTCAACTATGCCCAAACTTACAATGATGGTAAATAAAAGCAAGGTTGGGATGGCCGTAGCTAAAAGCTTGGCTTGCATTCCAAGGTGAATATTTTTTAGTTTGCTAAACAATGACTGTTTAATAAAAGAATATCTTTGCATGTTATTTTAATGGTATTTATTTTGAAATATTAGTTAAATTTTCAAACACATCATAGTCAGCCATGACCACCGGCGCAAAGCCGTGCCTTAATATCTCTGGCCAATTGGAAGACTTTTTAAGAAACTCTTCAGATTGTGGATTAATGCTTAACAAAAAATTTTGTAATACTTGACGTACATCCTCAGGCACTCCATCTCTAGCCACCAATAAAAAACCTGGAAAGGGCTTGGTAACAGCAATTTGCTTTAATCCTTGGTTTAGAAATCTTTGTGCAAATGATTCACCCATAACCCCAACGTCAAATTCACCGCGAAGCACAGCTCTGGCAACTGCATCATGGTTGTTTAAATTACTGTATTTAGAAAAATCACTAAGCAGGATGGAATTGTTTGCTAAAAAGAGTGAGGGAATTATAAAACTGGATGTAGATTGTGAAGGTCCAAAAGCAATAGATTTTCCACGTAAATCTTCTAAGTTATTAATTGTATCATTGTCGCTCTTAGTCATAAAAATACCATAAGTTTTAGTTGTGTGATTGCTTGCCAGTACTGCAACTATAGGATGTAAATTTGTATGACGCTGGGCTTGAATAAAGGTATTTCCCCCAAGTAAAGCCATATCTATGTCACCGGCTTCAATGGCATTAACTACATCTTTATATTCTTTATAAAGTACAAGCTCAAAACTCCAAGGCAGATGCTCATTAATATAGTCAAAAAAAGGAATGTATTGCCTATAGAGTACGATAGGATGAGTAAGAGTTATAACCCCAAAACGATACGTTTTGCTTTCTTGTGGGTTTGATGATGCTATTGATATATTCGTTGTGGCCAATATGTATAACAAAACAATGAAAGTGTATTTTGTAAATATTTGTAAATTTTTTAGCATAGTTATCCAGTTGATGATATGATGAATATATTCTATAATTATAAATGCATTAAATAAAAATCATATAATGTATAGCGATTGTTGTTTTAATTTCAAAACTTGCGCAAGATTTTTTTGTGCCTTCCAATCTATACCCCATACATTACTGGGTATTAAAATGATTTCGTCATTAAATCCTGTTATAATTTCCTTTATAGCCTCAGTGGCATTGCCCCAGCGTACATGCATTTGTACGTTGAGCTTGAGATTATGTTCTGTAATAAGCTCATTTATTTGTATGATAAAGTCATTTAATTTTGTCTTGCACTCATCAATACCAATTTGCTGGACATAATCTATGAATTCTTGCTTACTGTCAGGAGTTGCCAATTGGTCAACTTGTCCATAATGGATTAAATTTTGAGGTATTACATATAATACATCCAATTTGCAGGATTTGTATAACTCTTGGTATAGTATATGGCAGGCGCTTTGTGTAAGCTCTTGCCCATCATGGCATAATAAAATACGGTTCATTGCTGTTTTAAATAAAGGTCATAGGTTAAAGTTATAAAATGTTTATATATTATAAGTTTATGATAGCGCTTTTTCTATTTACTAAAAATTCACAACTGCTACATCACAAGTCAGCTCATAACTCTCTGTCTAGCTGAATATACTAACATAACAATTTTTATAACTTATATGCATATGCTAAACATTACAAATAAATAAAATTTAATATATTAATAAAATAAAATTGTCAATATAATAAGGTTTTTAATAATTTATTTGATTGCAAACTTAAAGAGCAGAATAGATTAAGATGTGCAGAAATCTGTAAGCACTTTCCTCATTAATAAAGGGATAAAAAAATATTATATGTACGTATTATAGTAAGTAATTTTTCTAGCTTGTAAAAAAAATTAAAATTTTATATTGTTATGCGATTGACGAGATAAACAAAATTTTTATCTGTAACTGTATGAATATGCCAATTTTTAATTTTTGACATCAGATAAATGAGCCCTGTTTCAGGGTTGATTTTTGAAAAAGGAGTTTTTTATGAAAAATGTATTTTTGATAGTATTTTGTGCAGCCTTTATATGCATGCCTGTGCTTTGTGAAGCAGCGCAAAACTCTGCACCTAGTGCACTTTCTAGTCAACTAGCAAACCCATTTGTTGATTGTAATACTCTTGATGAAGCCGAGAAAAAAGCAGGTTTTAGCATGGTGCTGCCAAAAAAATTACCTAAGGGTTATGAGGTTACCGGCTATAGGGTTCTCATGACAGGCGAAAAAATGATTGAAGTTATGTATGAATATAACAATCAAGAACTTCGCTTCCGTAAGGGCAAGATTGAAAAAATTAGTGGTGATAATGTAAATCATCCAGAAACTTCTACAGTAAAAATTAATAATATTTCAGTGAAATTTAGTGGAGAAAAAGGTAAAATTCAGCTGGCAGAATGGGATTATGCTGATTATATGTATAGCATTAGTGCCACAGCATATAATAAACAATTTGTCACCATTGGCGGTGGAATTTCAAAAAATGAAATGACAGCTATGATCAAGGGTATGCTAAAATAAGAAGTAACTAGCGTGTATTACAATACTATTTGAAGCCAATTTACCTTTTTGATTGCAGTATAAAATGGCGTTGTTTAGTGTAAACTAAACGCTAAATGTGAGATACACTTTTTAAGACGTACACGTTCTCTGGTAACAATTTTATATTATTAATTATATTTAATTGGCAAGGCAGAGAGTGCATGACATAGGCAAGGCTTGCTGGTGGCAGCTCATTAATATTGTAATTTCTTACCATTAGAAAAGGTGGTGAGGGGCATAATTGATTTGGTCAGCTGGCATTTAACTTTTTGTATGGTAGTTAATCACAGTTTATTAACCTTTGTGCCTGCATAGGTAAAACTGCCTTTTACCATGCTATAATATGTGCCTTTATCAATACCAAGGACTTTACCACACAAGCACCAGATTTTACCATCATGCTCGTTGATTTCGTACATTTTACTAATGCGCGCCTTATGACAGCGCAAGACTTGGCCTTGGCCTAATTTTTGATATTTCCATAATTTACGGCGGCATGCAGCACATTTAATAGTCAACATATATTAATTATAATTGGAATATGTGTACTTGGCAATACTTCAAATTTTAGGCTAAATAAATCAAATCACCCTTAAAACCTTGACCCCCCCCTCTACAAAGCATACACATAGGTCATGCCAAAAAACAATGCTAAAAGCACTTTGATTGTCGTATGTGCGGCACAATTTTTCTTACCATTTATGATGGCAGGTGTTAGCTCTGTTTTGCCACCAATTGGCGTAGATACCAATGCCAGCGCTAAAGAACTTAGCATGCTTACCACCTTCTATGCCTTAGGGCTTGCAACATTTCAGCTTACCACCGGACGCATGGGTGACATTTGGGGCCGTAAACGCATTTTTCTTTGCGGTTTAGGTATTTTTTCTATAACTAGCGTCTTGCTTGGCCTCAGTAATGATATTTTTTTCATGCAGATTTTGCGCTTTGCACAAGGGGCTGGCGCTGCCATGTTTGCAGCCAGTGGTTTAGCAATTTTGGCCACTGTAGCTCCAGATGGTAAACGTGGGCAATATATAGGTTTTTCTACGGCAGTGGTTTATGCTGGTATTGCTTGTGGCCCACCTGTGGCAGGTTTTATTGCTGGTAGTATTGGCTGGCGATGGATTTTCTTAAGCAATGCCATAGGTGCTTTTGCAGCATGGGCCCTCATGTTTTTTAGAGTGCGTGAGGAGTGGTATGCAGGTAAGGGTGAACCATTCAACTGGCGTGGAGGACTTTTGTATGGTGTAGGCATGGCTACACTTGCCGTTGGCAGTACCATTTTGCAAAAATTTACATTAAATGGAACTTTACTATTAATCATTGGTATTAGTTTATTAATTTTGTATGTCAAACTTGAATCACGTACTAAATACCCTTTACTGGACATAAATCTACTTTTAAAAAATAGAGTCTTTGCTCTATCATCACTGGCAGCATTTGTTAATTATAGTGCTTTATTTGGGATAATTTTATTCTTTGGCCTGTATTTACAGATTGTTAAGGGGATGAGTGTCAGTGATGCTGGTTTGTTTTTAGCCTTACAATTTGTGGTGCAAACCGCAGCTACACCCTTGGCCTCACGCTTAGCTGATAAACATGGACCAGGACGTATAAGTGCTATTGGTATTGGCTTATGTGGTCTTGGCTTATGTGCTTGTGCTTTTCTTGGACGAGACAGTAGTTTAATGTTCTTTGTTCTTGCGCAAATTATCCTAGGCTTAGGTATGAGTTTTTTTGCCGCGCCCAATACAACTGTTATGCTTGAAAGCGTTGATCGGGATCATGTGGGTCAGGCGGCCAGCTTTGTTGGAACCATGCGTACTTGCGGCGCTTTAGTTAATACTACCATTATCAGCATGACGCTTGGTTATTTTTTAGGCAATGCGCCTGTAACTGTTGATAATATTGATGAATTTTTAATGAGCATGCGTATAGATTTAGTACTTTTTGGCATATTTAATATAGCTGCTATCGGTTGTGCTCTTGGGCGTGAAAAAGTTAAAATTATTAAATAGCAAACCTAAGCATAAATTTTATGCTTGTGTAGTATTATAGTCTTATGAATGCATAAGAAATAATTAAAATAATTTAATCCAATCATTGAGCGCATGCTAAAAACTGAGCCCAGACTTGGCGTGTGCGTGGTCCATCTCCTTCACAAAGGTAGATATGTTGCCAAGTGCCAAGTTGTATGCGCCCACCTTCAATAATTAGCATAAGTGATGGCCCAAGCATGCTTGTTTTTATATGTGCATCACTATTACCTTCAGCATGACGAAATGAAGCACTTTGCGGAACTAATTTATTAAAAAAATTTGTCATGTCAGTAGCAACATCTGGGTCTGCCCCTTCATTTACTGTAAGAGCGCAAGTAGTATGCGGACAATATAGTAATAAAGCTCCGCTATTTATGTTTTTTTGTTTAAGCATAGCTTGTACATCATAAGTAATATCTACAAGTTCACTACGTACACGGGTTTTAACACTTATTTTTTCCATAACTATCACCTCATTTATGCTTGCACCATACTTAAATGAAAAGTATTGTGCAAAGAAAATACTACATGAAGGCTCATGTAAGAGCAAGAGGAGCATATTATGCCATTGGTACTTGGTACTGCAGGACATATTGACCACGGTAAAACCTCATTGGTGCGCGCCCTAACCGGCATTGATTGTGATAGATTAGAAGAGGAAAAAAGACGTGGAATAACCATAGAGCTTGGTTTTGCACATATGCCCTTAGCAAGTGGTGAGCGTTTGGGCATTGTGGATGTGCCTGGGCATGAGCGTTTTGTTAAAAATATGGTGGCAGGTGCTGCTGGTATTGATTTTGTAATGCTTATAATTGCCGCTGACGAAGGAGTTATGCCTCAAACCCGTGAGCATTTAGAAATTTGTTCTTTGCTTGGCATTAAGCATGGCTTTGTTGCTTTAACCAAGATAGATATGGTTGATGCAGAATGGATTGATCTTGTAACAGAAGATACAAGGACATTTTTGCAAGGAACATTTTTGCAAGATGCTCCAATTTTTCCCGTATCATCCATGACGCGTGAGGGCATTGATAGTATACGTGAACATATAGAGAAATTTGTTAAAGATTTAGACCCAAGCCGAGAAAGCAACCTCTTCCGTCTGCCGGTGGATCGTATCTTCACCATGAAGGGACATGGCACTGTGGTTACTGGCACCTTAATTGCCGGAGAAGTGCAAGTGGGTGATGAAGCGGTTTTTATGCCCGATGAAGTAAGCACCAAGGTACGCGGCTTGCAATGGCATAATTCGTCTGCTGATGCGGCAGGAGCTGGACAGCGCTGCGCCATTAATGTGCAAAATGTAGAAGTAGGTGAAGTGGAGCGTGGGTCTGTGCTTGCGCATCCTAAAACTTTATTTCCGGCCACGCGCTGGTTGGTTATGTTACATTGTCTTTCGTCTGCGCCACGGGCTTTACGAGCCAGAACAGAAATTCACTTCCATCATGGTGCGCGTGAGGTGGCGGCAAGATTATATTTTTTTGACCGCGATCGCCTTCAACCTGGTGAAAGCGCTTTAACTGAAATACGCTTTACAAGCCCTATGGTTGGGGTATGGGGAGATAGATGCGTAGTTCGTGCCTATTCACCTTTACGCACCGTAGCAGGCGGAGTGGTGGTGCATCCCATACATACTCAATTACGCCGTAAAGATACTGATTTTGATGAGCGCTTTGCCTTACTTGGCACTTTGGAAAAATTGCAAAATTTAGATGAGCGTGTGTTGGCACAACTGGCTTTAGCTAGGGAGCATGGTGCAAGCTTTGCTGAGCTTATGGTACTTTGCAATGCTCACGATAAAAAACTTGAAAAAGCTTTACAATTGCTTAGTAGTAAGGGCGAGATACTTTGTTTTGATAAGGATGAACGGCTCTGGATTCACATTAAAGCTGTAAATCAACTTATGCAGCAATGCTTAGAGCAAGCAGCGGCCTTTCATAAGCGTGACCCCTTAAAAGCTGGTATGGCCCGTGGGGTGTTATGCCCCAAGCAAAAACCTAAACTTGCGCATCTTATTATTGAGCGTTGCCTTAAGGCCGGTACACTTATGGCCGAAGGTGATAGCTTGCGCTTAAGCACTCATAAGGTAGAGCTTGACAGCCAAAAAAGTGATTTACGTGAAAGTCTCCTCAAAGCTCATGTTAATGCTAAGTTGACTCCGCCAAATCTTAAAGAAGTTTTAGAAGAACTTGGTGTTGATGCAAAAAAGGCAGCTCCTGTACTTAAGATTTTGGTTGATGAAAAACTCTTGGTTAAGGTCAAGGATGGCCTTTATTATGATGCTAATGTTATCAATGATATTCGTGAGCGAGTAAGGCATTGGTTTGATAATCATGATGATCTTGACCCAGCTGGGCTTAAGGAAATACTGGATGGTATATCACGTAAATATTTAATTGCATTATTAGAATACATGGATAGAGAACGTATCACCATGCGCGTAGGTGATAAAAGGCAATGGCGCGGTAAAAATTAGTTTTTGCTCAAGGAGTATGAAATGGCTAAAAATATACTTATAATTGGTGGGGTTGCTTTAGGACCTAAGGCAGCTTGTCGTTGCAAAAGACTTATGCCAGAGGCTAATGTCATTATGATTGATGAAAATGAACTCATATCTTATGGCGGCTGCGGTATGCCTTTTTATCTTTCAGGAGAAATTAATAATTTAGATGATTTAAGAGCAACACCCTATCATCGTATTCGTGATAAAAGTTACTTTGATGAGATAAAGGGTGTCGATGTGCGCACCAAGACGCGTGCACTTAGCATTAATCGTGAGGAAAAAAGTGTGCTGGTTGAGCATGTTGAAACTAAGGAGCAAAGCACATTGCCTTATGATGAGTTGGTTATTGCTACTGGTGCATCGGCGCGAATTCCTTCTGTGCAAGGTGTTGAATTGAAAAATGTTTATGCTGTAACGCGTCTTGAAACCGTGTATAATATTCGCAAGTCTTGTGAACAAGGACAAATAAAACAAACTGTTATTATAGGTGGTGGTTTTATTGGTCTTGAATGCGCCGTGGCTTTAGCAGATATGTGGGGAGTTGAAGTTAGCATAGTGGAAATGGGGTCGTCCTTACTGCCACAAGCTCTTTCTGTCAATTTGGCTGCCATGGCTGAGCAAGATTGTAGTAAAAATGATGTAGCTATTTATACCAATGAAAAACTTGTACGTCTTGAAGGTGAAAACGGGCAAGTTTGTCGAGTGGTAACTGATAAAAGAACTCTAGATGCCCAAGTAGTTATCATGGCAACTGGATTCGTGCCCAATGGCCATTTAGCTAAGGAGGCAGGACTAGAAATAGCACCATTTGGTGGCATTATTGTCAATGAATACATGCAAACTTCCGATGAACATATTTATGCTGGCGGAGATTGTGTAGCCATTAAAAATTTAATTACTGATAAATTTGGTTATTTACCCTTAGGCTCTATGGCAAATCGTCAAGGGCGTGTTATTGGGAGTAATTTAGCAGGCAATAAGGCTAGTTTTGATGGCTTTGTGGGTACTTGGGGGGTAAAGCTTTTTGACTTAACTTTTTGTGGCACTGGTTTAAGTGTAGAGCAGGCTAAAGTTCAAGGATTTGATGCTATTGGAATACATGTGGAGCAATTGGATCGAGCTCATTTTTATCCTGAAAAACATATGATGAGTCTTGAGCTGGTGGTTGAGCGCCAAAGTCGTCGTGTGCTAGGTTTACAAGGTGCTTGTGAAGCAGGTGACGCTTTAAAAGCTCGAATTGACGCTGTAGCTGTGGCTTTGCAATTTGCAAAACCCACTGTAGATGATATTTCAAATTTAGAAATTGCTTATACTCCACCCATAGCTTCAGCCATGGATGTAGTGAATACTGTGGCCAACGTGGCAGATAATGCCTTAGCCGGACGATTCATGCCATTAAATACTAATGAATTTAGCTCATTGTGGTCTAATAGGGCTGAAAATGATGTATTCTTTATAGATGTGCGTCCAGCCGGTTCTGGTAAAGTAATTGCTGAAGAGCATGCAGATTGGCACACCATACCTCTTGAAGATATAGAAAAACGCCTTGATGACATTCCTAAGGACAAACACCTTGCTCTCATTTGTAATACAGGACTTAGGGCCTATGATGCTATATTAATACTTAAGAAGCATGGATATGAAAATATTTCAAATAGTTTAGGCGGGATGCAGGCTGGTATTAAACAGGGGTTTAAGCCATAATTTGATGCGCACAATGCTAGGGAGCAAGTTATATTTGTACTCCTTTTGTTTGTAGCCATAAAATTTATCAGCTAATACTAATGAGTATACACTTGAAAAACTTGTTTTTTGCTACATAAAATTGCCAGAAATTCGCTTTCATGCTCTTGTTTTTGGCAATTTTACTAACTCATTTGAACTATGAAACTGTCTTGTTTTAAGTAGTTATCATGTTTTTCAATGTATTGACTTAAGATAGCATTTAATGGTTCAATGTTTATATTAACGTGCGCTCCAAAGAGCTCGGCCATTTTTTAAGCCTATTCGTCCAAGTGGTAATAATCCATGGGAACTTGAATAATATAAGCCAGTTTCACGGCCTTCAAGGTTGGTTTTTAAGCTTTGGCCTTGTAGAAGGGCATAAATATCTTGAATATTATCAAGTATAAGAGCGTGGTTTGTGGCTTGGTGTGGCATAAGTGCTGTCATATGTGGCAGGAGGCGCACCCTTGACCCAAGCATCTTACCTAAAGCCGGAGCTTGCCAGCGTAAGCAAGAGTTTATTAATGTTGTGGCTAGATGGGGTACAAAGCGTGCCATATGCCCAAATAATACCACTTGACCTGCTGGCAGCAAATTAATGTCTGTACATGCGCTTTCAAGTATGCTTGGACAAAGCTTGTCAAACGACATGTCAGCTGTTTGCAAAGAAGTATGGCTTGTTTTTGCTTTGCGTAACTTAGCAATATAAAATCCTTGAGCCGCAGATAATCTACCATCTACACGCAGGGTTCCTGCTTTAGAGCTTTGCTCCCACGTAAAACCATCAAAAGGATCTAAGGAAACTAGCTCAAAGCCAAGTTCATCTGTAGCATATGCCACTTGATGTTCATTTTCATCTATATTAGTAGTGCAAGTTGAATATACAACATGGCCACCAGGGCATAATAGTTCATGAGCTTTTTGTAATAATTTGCGCTGTATATCTATGAGAGGGTCAATTTTTTTGCCCTTCCATAAATCTAATACTTGAGGATTTTTTGCCACTGTACCCCAACCAGAACATGGTGGGTCTAGTTGAATATATTTCCAAGTATTGGGGATTAGAGGTAGTGTTTCTCCGGAATGATTGCAAGTAGCAACATTCAAAAAGCCAAGTTGTTGCATATTCGCTCTAAGTGTGGCGAGGCGTGCGCTTGATGGCTCATTGCCCAAAACAAAACCATGCTTACCCACAAGCTGAGCTAAAAAACCAGTCTTACTGCCTGGGCTTGCGCACATATCAAGTACGGCTATGGGCTCTTTATCTGTATGTTCATGCTGTAAGAGGGCTAGTGGTGGCAGCATGGATGAGCGGTCTTGAATATATATAAGGCCAAAAAATGCTGCAAGGCTCGAACCCAATGGACGTGGCTCACTAGTAAGAATGCGACACCATGTTGAAAATGGCTCAGCTTCAAAGCAAAAGCCTTCAGCATGTAAAAGGGCTTCAACAGCACTTAGGTGCTCTTGTGCACAAACAAGCCGAAATGACCTAGCAGAAGTTTTTTCAGATATATTATTTTTCATGGTGTAAAGTTTTATTAACGTGGGTGTAGCTTATTATTTTAGTGGATGCAGGTCAATAACTAGGCATATATCAATAGCATATATCAATAGCATCATCTAGCAAAATATGAGAATATATTAACTTGCAACATGTTTGAAATCAGTATATAAATGTCGAGCTTTGGGTAATATTCCCACAATGTAAGGAGTTTTCATGAAATCAATGCTACGAATCGTCATGATGGCGTGTTTATTAGTCATTATGGCAATGCCAGCCATGGCTGCTACTAAGACTTTTATGGTAATGCCCTTTAGTGTTAATGGGCCACAAGAGTACAATTATTTAGGTAAGGCTGTGCCCTCTACTTTGGCTAGCCGTTTGGCTTGGCCTGGCACTGTAGAGGCTTCTACCAAGGCTGCTCCAAGTAAAGCACCAGCAAATCAAGATGCTGTGGCAAAAGCACAAAGTGCTGCCAATGTTGATTATGCTGTCTGGGGTAGTGTGAATATTGTTAATAATAGTGCCACTATTGATGTTAAAGTGCGCGATAATGCTGGGCGTGAGTGGAGCAGAAGCACACAAAGCCCCATTGGTGAGCTTATAGGTTCAGTACAAGACCTTGCTGATGGCTTAAGCCAGCAAGTTTTTGGCCGTACTAAGAGTGGTAAAAAAGTTGCTAATCAAATGAACCCTGGCATAGTTGTTAATGAGACTGGCGAACAAGAAGTTTATTTAAATCCTCAATTCCGCTATCAAGGTGCCGGCGCTGAAGATGGTTCACGCATGCGTAGTAGCCTTTTGCCTTTTGATATGGTGGGCTTTAGTATAGGTGATTTTAGTGGCAATGGTAAAACTCAAGTTGCTGTATTAGGTGACCATAGACTATATATATATGACTGGAATGGTGGAAAATTAAATCAATTGGTTGAACATACTGTTTCCATGTCTAATCAGGCTTTTATATTACGTAAAGTTAACCTTGTTCAAGGTAGACCACCACAACTTGTGGTAACAACCTTTAGTGAGTCTGATAACCAACCTGCATCATATATTTATAGCTTTGATGGTGGAACATTACGTGAATTTGTGCGTCGTAGCTCTTACTTCCTAAATGTTGTGAATATGCCTCCAACCTTCCAGCCAACCTTGGTTGCACAAGCTTGGGATAGTGTACGTATGTTCCGTCCAGGTGTACACATAGCTAATGTTTCTGGTGATAGAGTAGGTCTTGGTGCTAAAATCAAATTGCCTAAGGGTGCCAATGTTTTTAACTTTGGTTATATGCCTGCAAATCCTAAAGATGATGTGGATAAACTCTTGGTCATTGGTGAAAACGAGCGCATAACAGTTTACTCCTTGGACGGAGAATCCATGCATCAAACCATGGATAAGTATTCTGGTTCCAGTGTTGGTATGGAGCATTATAAATCCATTGATGGTCTTGGTGTAGATAAACGCTATCAACTACCAAGTAAATATTTTGCTCCTATGGAATTGCTAGTAGCTGACCTTGAAGGTCGTCATGAATATGTGCTACTAATTAATAAACCAGTGTCTACTGCAGCGGAAATTTTTGACCGTTATCGCTTCTACCCTCAAGGTGAAATTCATGCCCTTTACTGGGATGGTGTGGGCCTTGGGCTTAAGTGGAAGACACGTCGTATTCGTGGTTCTGTAATTGGTGCAGCCCTTGGTGACATTGATAATGATGGAATTTCAGATCTTGTGGTAGGCTTAAATACTCACCCAGGTGCACTTGGTGTGAACAAGCGTAAGGGTATAATTACAGCCTATCCATTGGATATTGGCCAGGCTAACCCCAATACAGCTCCTGACATGAGTGAATTTGAATCTAACCAATAGGTTATAATAATATTAAAATGATAGCCTCTGCATCGTCTGATGTAGAGGCTTTTTTTGTGGACGAAAACCATCAGCTAGGCGGGAGGAGCTGTATATGAATCGCTTACTCAGGGCCGATATTTTGTAACTTTCTTACAGCCATTGCTACCTTAAGTGGATGGAAATTAAGAAATTTTTTAGCATAAAGTTCAATCTCATCACCTTAATGCTTTAAAGTATCATATTGGGTTTGCGGACTTGCCAATGTTTTGTAGGCCATGCATTTTAATCATCGTGCTATGAAGATTTTCTGAAATTAAAATTTAAAATTAATGTGTTACAAGTGGTAAAAGTTCACCTAAAAAAATGCCGTGAGTATTAATATGAGCATGATATGGGTAAACTTCAACTCCTAAACGCACAGCTTCCCAAAATAATTTAGCATAGGCTTGATCAATCATGTCAGCAGGGCCAAAGCATTTAGCATCTGGTCTTTGTATGAGGTAAAACATGGCAGCGCGTTCTTTTTTTTCTACAATATCCATGAGCTCTAGCAGGTGTTTTTGCCCGCGTTCAGTGCTTGCATCGGGAAATAATGCCACTTCATCCTCCACCATGGTAACATTTTTACATTCTACCCAAAGTGGCGGTAAATCGTTGGCACTTAAGCAAGCATCAAGTCTGCTTGCTCCGCGTTTTGCCTCTCGCTGTAATTTTGTATAACCATTAGCAAAGCTAAGTAGTTGTTGTTCAAAGGCTGATTGCAAAACTTTATTGGGTACAGAGGTATTTACTCCCACCCAAAAATTATTTTTATCTTGTATGTAATTTTCAGGTCCTATGGGGCAAGTAATTGGTTTACTTGGAGCTAACCAAACACACTCTTGAGTAAAGGCTAATTTTCTTGCTGGATTAGTTGCTGGTGAAAGTAAAATGGGCATGCCTTTGCGCATGAGACCAAGCATGGAACCGGAGTTATTGCTATGCACCCATACTTCCTCACCCTCAAGTTCCACCGCCACGCTAAAACGCTTATGGCGAGACAAAAAACGGCCTACAACGCAATTCTTTGGGAAGCTAAATAAAGGATTATTCATTCATGTCCACCTAGAGTGATTTACAATGTACTTAAAATTTGATATAATTTACAGATTAGCACAAAATGCATTATAGCTCTACGGTAACAGTCTTTTTGTAGTAGTATTTTGTGCATTGTATCCGCATTAGGAGCCAGTATGAAACTTGCAGATAAATTCTCTCTTGTCAAACCCTCAGCAACCCTTGCCATCAACGCTAAAACCTTAGAGCTTAAAGCACAAGGTAAAGAAATCATTAGCTTAGCAGTTGGTGAGCCAGATTTTGATACCCCAAAACATATATGCGATGCTGCTAAAGCTGCAGTTGACGCAAATTTTACACGCTATACTGCTGTTGCTGGCATTATGGATTTGCGTAAGGCCGTAGCAAATTATTATAATGCAGAATACGACGGTTCTATCTTAGCTGAGCATGTGGTTATTTCCAATGGAGGCAAACAACCACTTTATAATATTATGCAGGCTTTGCTTAATACAGGTGATGAGGTGCTTATTCCAACTCCGTATTGGGTGAGTTATCCTGATATGGCAGCGCTAGCCGGAGCTGTATGTGTAGAAATAAAAGCTTCCGTTGAGCATGAATTTAAGATTAATCCACAATTACTTGAAAAGCATATTAGCCCCAAAAGCCGTATACTTATTATGAATTCTCCTTCCAATCCTACTGGGGCCATATATTCGCAAGAAGAATTTGACGCCATCATGGAGCTAGCCATAAGTAAGGGGCTTTTCGTTATTTCTGATGAAATATATGACCAGCTGGTTTATGATGGTAACAAGTGTGCTACTGCCACACATTGGTTTGCAAAATATCCAGAGCAAGTAGCCATATGTAATGGTTTATCTAAAACTTATGCTATGACTGGTTGGCGTGTAGGCTATAGCATTGCTTGTCCGGCTTTGACCAAGGCCATAGTGAACTTACAAGGGCAAAGTACGTCCAATGTTTGTTCCATTGCTCAAAAAGCTGCTGTAGCTGCTCTTAATGGCCCTAAGGATTTTATGCAAGAGATGCGTGAAGCTTTTATTAGACGTAGAGATATGGGCCTAGAAATAATTAAAAGTTGGGATAAGGCTGTATGCCCAAAACCTGGTGGGGCATTTTATTTTTTTATTGATGTGCATAAATATTTAGGATCTGAAGTTAAAAATGATGTAGAGCTGTGTAATATGTTGCTAGAGAAAACTAGTGTAGCACTTGTGCCTGGATCTGCCTTTGGAGATGAAAAATGCATACGTATATCTTATGCTTTGGCCGATGATGTTCTTAAAGATGCTTTAGAGCGCATAGGGCAAACACTTAAGAATATACGGTAAATTCCATATTGTGGGGGGTACAATATGAGCACTGCATCAAATCAAACTAACCCAGAGGTTTTAAGCCAATTTTTAGCTGATATAACAAAATCTCCAGCTATAACTTCTGGTGATCTCTTAGAAGCTGCTAAATTTATTGTATGTGAAGGTAGTAAAGCTTTAAATACTAGTAGAGTTGGCATTTGGAAAATTGATTCAGAAAATAATTTTCTTAATAATGTAATTGCTTATGACAGGGTTAGAGATCAATATGTTGAGCAAGAAGACTTTTCTTTAGATGAACGGGCTTTTTACATTAAACAATTAAATCTAAATCGTATTATTTGCATAAATGACATTCATAAAGCTAGCGTGCTAAGTGACCTTGTGGGTGAGTATGAAAAAAATATTTGCTCCTTACTTGATGCACCAATACGCATTGACGGGAAGTTAGTTGGTGTTGTGTGCATTGAGCAATTCTATACTCAAAGAGATTGGAGTATGGCTGAGCAAAATTTTAGCTCTTCCTTAGCTGACCTTGTAGCGCTTGCTTTTACCTCCACAGAAAAATATAATGCCATGCAAGAACTTGAGCTTAGTAAAAAGCGCATGGAAACCCTCATGTCTAATTTGCCTGGCATGGTTTATCAATGCTTAAATGATCCACCCAATTATACATTTACCTTTGTTAGCGATGGTTGCTTTAAGTTAACCGGATATAGCCCAGAAGAATTACTCAATAATAATGCTATACAGTTTTTTGATATGATTCATCCGGATGATAAAGAACCTTTGGCCAAACTTAATGAAAAGACTTTAAATTTAGGTTTACCATTAGAGACGAGCTTTCGTTTGCTTATGAAGGATGGAACTATTAAATGGATTTGGGAACGTAGCCGAGTGGTGGAGTTTAAGTCTAATGGTACACCGCACTTACTGGAAGGTTTTTATACTGACATTACTGAGCAACGTCGCCTTGAAGCAGCCGAGCTTGCCAATAGGGCTAAGGGCACATTTCTTGCCAATATGAGCCATGAAATCCGCACCCCCATGAATGCTATTTTGGGTATGGCTGATATTGCCATACGCCAAGCCCCTCCTAAGGAAACACTTGATTATTTAAGAAATATTAAAACAGCAGCAGGTTCGCTTTTAACTATTATCAATGACATTTTAGATTTTTCTAAAATTGAATCTGGCGCTTTAGAAATTGTCCCAGAGCCTTATTATGTCGAGTCATTTATTAATGACATTGTGACTATTATCAATATGCGCATTGGGCATAAAGCTGTGGATTTTTTAATTGAAGATTATCATAATATTCCGCGTATGTTGCTTGGGGATAGTGTGCGCTTGAAGCAGGTTCTAATTAATCTTTTAACCAATGCTATAAAATTTACCGACAAGGGTTATATACGCTTAAGTTTGCGTGCAGTGTCAGTGGGACATGGTGAAACAGTTATCTTAAAAAGCGAAGTAGAAGATACAGGTATTGGCATTAAAAAAGAAGATTTACCGCAACTATTTGAAAACTTTTCCCAACTTGATACCAAGAAAAATCGTAATGTTGAAGGTACTGGGCTTGGGCTTGCTATTACTAAAAAGCTTATTGAACAAATGGGTGGATCTATTCATGTACAAAGTACCTATGGTAAAGGTTCAACTTTTACCTTTGAATTGCCACAACCTGTAAGCGATGCAGCTCCACTCTTACCTGTGGGTAATTATGATGATATGCATGTGGGCATATGGCTTAAAAGCGAAATGAAAGCTCAATCTCTTTATGGTAAGTTACTAGATATAGGTGCAAAAGCTGCCATAGTTAACGATCCTAATGAACTTGGCAACTTTACCCATGTATTTATAGATCATACAGCTTTAAGAACTATTGATGCTGCTAAAATCCCTAATACCAATGTAATTGCTATTTCACGTAATTATTTTGAAAGTAAGGATGTTAAATCCAATGTGATAGTTGCCTATGCTCCTCTTACAACAATTGTGGTGGCAAGATTACTTGAAGGCACAAATTACACTACCAGTGATTCTCAAGGCAGTGATACACAATTTAGTATGACCACTAATGGTGTGCGAGTCTTGGTGGTGGATGACAATAGCATTAACCTAATTATTGCTCAAAGTGTATTGGAAGAATATGGCGTCACAGTTGATACTGCCATAAGCGGAGCAGAAGCCATTAATATGGTGCAAGATGAAAACTATGATATTGTTTTCATGGATCATATGATGCCAGAGATGGATGGGGTTGAAACAACCATACGCATACGCAACCTCGGGGAGGATAAATTTACTATTTTACCCATAGTTGCACTCACTGCTAATGCCGTTGGTGATGTACGCACTATGTTTTTAGAGTCTGGCATGAATGACTTTTTGTCTAAGCCCTTAGTTATTAAAGAACTTGAGCGTGTAATGCGCCGTTGGCTTTATACGGAAAAATGGCAAAATATCTAATTGTTAGGGTTTGTTATGCCTGATACTAGTCTTTATAGTCAAACTTTGCTCACTTCTTTAGGAATACAAATACAGCTTAAAACAAAGCAAGTTCAAGATAATGGTATGTTAGAGCAAGAAATTACTGCTACCATGCCAGTGGATGAGCGCACCATTCAACCCTTTGGTTTTTTAAGTGGAGGTGCTAGCCTTGCGCTAGCTGAAAGCCTTGCCGGTTATGCCTCAAGGCTACATTGCAAACCAAGTCATTATCCTTTAGGCATGCAAGTAAGTGCCAACCATTTAGCAAGTGTGGCATATAATCCAGCCCAAAAACAAATGGTAACAGCAAAGGCTACGCCTGTGCATGTGGGTAATTCAACTCACGTTTGGGATGTGCATGTTGAGGATGAGCAGGGACGGGCCATTTCTGTGGTACGTATTACAAATATAATTTTAGCCAAGCGACCTTAAGGAGTTTGTATGCAAAAAAGAGCATGGACTACCATTAAAGAATATCAAGAAATCTTATTTGACTATTTTGAAGGTGTGGCCAAGATAACCATTAATAGAGAACGCTATCGCAATGCCTTTACCCCAACAACCATTATGGAAATTGGTGAAGCCTTAGTCTATTGCCGTAATAGTGATGACATCGCTGTAGTGGTGCTAACTGGTGCTGGAGATGTAGCCTTTTGTAGCGGTGGGGATATGAATGTTAAGGGCCATGGTGGCTATGTGGACCAAAATGGTGTCGCTAGGCTAAATGTCCTTGATGTACAAAAGCAAATTCGCTCCTTACCAAAGCCTGTCATTGCTATGGTTAATGGCTTTGCTATTGGCGGTGGGCATGTATTGCATATCATGTGTGATTTAAGTATAGCCTCTGAAAATGCAATTTTTGGGCAAACTGGTCCAAGAGTTGGTAGCTTTGATGCTGGATTTGGCTCTGCCTACCTTGCTCGCATTGTAGGACAAAAGAAAGCTAGAGAAATCTGGTTTCTATGCCGTCAATATTCAGCCAAGCAAGCCCTAGAAATGGGCTTGGTGAATACTGTTGTCCCTCTTGAACAGCTGGAAGATGAAGTTATAGATTGGGCTAATACCATGATGCAACATAGCCCCATGGCTTTACGCATGATTAAAGCTGGCCTTAATGCAGAATTAGATGGACAAGCCGGTATTCAAGAACTTGCTGGTGATGCTACCTTGCTCTACTATATGACTGAAGAAGCTCAGGAAGGCAGCAAGGCCTTTTTAGAAAAGCGTAAACCAGATTTTAAGAAATATCCTAAATTCCCCTAGTATGACGGTTGATAATTTACAAAACTATTTTCTTAAACGTAATACACAAGCTCTCCTCTTAGAAGGAGAGCTTTATTCTATTAGCCAAATTAGAGATATAGTCAAACAATGCATGGATAATGCATTACATTTATCTGCTGAACATAGGGCTTTATTCTTTTTTTTACACGAATGGTTTGATGATAAAGAATTCATTCAAGTCAAAACTTCTGGCTCCACTGGGCAAGCTAAAACTATTTTGGTGGAGAAGGAAAAAATGCTTAATAGTGCTTTAATGACTTGTTCTTTTTTTGAGCTGCAACAAAATGATACAAGCTTACTTTGCATGCCCCTGCAATATATTGGGGCAAAAATGTTGGTTGTACGGGCTCTTGTGGCTAGGCTTAATTTACATGTAGTGAAACCCTCCACTACTCCATTGCAAACTATTGATAAGCATTTTGACTTTGTACCCATGACCCCACAGCAATTGCAATGCTCGCTAGATGATGCAAAGAGTGTAAAAAAGCTGAACGCCATTAGACATTTATTGTTGGGTGGCATGGCTGTACCTACGGAGCTTGAACAAAAATGTGCAAAGTTATCCTGTCAGGTTTGGTCAAGTTATGGCATGACTGAAACTTTATCTCACATTGCTCTTAGAAGAGTTAATGAAAATAAAAAAATTGAAAGTAGAATAGTAAGGGGTAGCAAAGTTATTGCTAATAGTCTAAAAGTAAGCCCATATTTTACTCCCTTGGATGGAATTAATATTAGCCTCTCAGATCAAGATACGCTCATTATTGATGCGCCAAAGCTTAGTGCACAAATTATTTATACTAATGATATCGCAAAAATTAATCTCGATGGAAGTTTTGCCATATTTGGTAGGTTAGATAATGTCATCAATAGCGGAGGTATTAAAATTCCCCTTGAAGTATTGGAAGAACAATTGGCCAAATGTCTACAGGTACCATTGCAAGTAACAGCACTTCCAGACGAAACCTTAGGCGAAAGAGTAATTTTACTCTTAGAGCAAGATTATGCCAATTGGAAAGATAAATGCCAAGGTATTGATAAATATTGGATCCCTAAACAATGCTTTGTGTTAAATTCATTGCCCAAGACTAATAATCACAAGCCAGATAGAGTGAGGGCAAAAATGTTGGCCACCAAGCTTGCTGATTAATCAAGTTTTAATGAGCCACGTAATTCATCTAAGCTTTCAATACCGTATTGTGTACAGAGATTTGGCAGTTCATCCACCATATTAAAGCATATATCTGGCTGCATAAAATTAGCTGTGCCAACTTGAACAGCATGTGCCCCAGCTAAAATAAACTCCAATGCATCCACTGCATTGCAAATGCCCCCAAGACCAATGACCGGAATTTTAACGGCACTGGCCACTTGCCATACACAGCGTAAAGCTACGGGTTTTATAGCTGGACCGGATAGGCCACCAATAATATTGGCTAGTAAGGGTTTACGTGTAGCTAGGTCTACACCCATGCCTGCTAAGGTATTAATGCAAGAAACTGCATGTGCTCCGGCTCCCTCAACGGCTTTAGCAATGCTAGCAATATTTGTAACATTGGGTGACAGCTTAATAATAACATACTTGTCTTTTGCCACCTTGCATACGGCTTCGGTTACAAGTGCTGCCATGCGTTCATCTTGTCCAAAAAGAATGCCCCCTTCTTTAACATTGGGACAAGAAATATTAACTTCAAGGGCTGCTACACCTTCTTCAGCGCATAATATATTTGCAAGCTCGGCGAATTCTTGAGGTTCAGTGGCATAGATATTTGCAATTATCGCAGTTTCATCCCATGGTAGGCGAGGTAATTTGTCCTTAATAAAGGATTCTACACCATCATTTTGTAGGCCTACAGCATTAAGCATACCGGCTGCAGTTTCGGCAATGCGTGGAGTTTTATTGCCAGCGCGAGCTTTTAGTGAAAGCCCCTTAACCACTATGCCCCCAAGTTTAGCCAAATCACCATAGGATGCAAATTCAAGCCCATAACCAAAAGTGCCTGAGGCGGGAATGATGGGATTTTTCAAAACTAAAGGTTTAGGACCATTTAAAGTGATTGTTGTATTCATGTAAAACCCCTAAAATTATTAATCTAACACAATGTGGTTGGCCCAAAATACAGGCCCATGATTACAAACTTGAACAGGCCAATTTTTCTTATCTGCAACTGGCCATGCATCTGTTGTGCTAGTAACACAACCAAGGCAAGCCCCAACACCGCATGCCATGCGTGACTCTAAAGAAAGCTGAGTACGTACGGACAGCTCATTAGCAAATTTCTGTACTGTTTTAAGAAATGGTTGGGGGCCGCAAGCTAAGACAAGACCATCTTGCTCAGCGTACTCGGACATACGTTCACGCAAAGAATAGATAAAGTTTTCTATGTCACCAGCAAGGCTTTCACATAAACAATCAACATTAATGCGTTCATTAATATTATCAAATGGATAACACCCCTTGTCACCTCTGTATCCAAAAAGCATAGTGATGTTCCAAGGGTTTGGATGTTCATATACATAGCCTACAAAGGGCACAATACCCATACCTCCAGCTAATAACAATGTAGGTGTATCTGCCTCAACAGCAAAGCTATTGCCAAGAGGGCCCCAAACTTGCACTAAATCATCAGGCTTTAGTTTAGCCATGAGTGCTGTGCCCTTACCTACAATTTGGAAAAATATAATTAAGTGATCTTCGGTAACATGACAGATACCAAAGGGCCTAGCCCAGGGCAGTTCAAGACCAAAAGATTGAGGTCTTAGCATAACAAACTGTCCTGGTCGCCAAGATTTCCATTTTGGGTTTTGCAAGCGTAGAGCAAAAAATTTACGCCCTTCAGATGTTTCTGGACCAAATGGAACCACATCAAGAACTCTTAATTGTGCAACTGTTGGTTTTGACATATATATCCCGTGTAGTTAGTTTCAATTGCTACCTTACTAATATGTTTTAAACTGGTCAAGTTTTCATATCTCCTGAAATATATTTATAATATATTATTGATGAACTTATACTAAGTAGAGGTGAAAACTAAAAAATGGAATGCATATCTTAGCCTGATGATAAACCACAACTTTGTGGCGTTGGCGCCACCTAAAGCAGGTCATTCCGATTTGGCTATTTTTAGCTGAATGTGTGATGTTCGGTAAAGTTTTTTTCGCGGCTCGGCACTTTCGCGTTGCTTCACCTCCGGCTAATTGCTCAAAAAACATTCCCCAATCTCACACATTGCCTCGGCAAAGAGTTCTGCTAGTATTAATATTTTCTAAATCGGGATCACGTGCCACCTAAGGCAGGTCGTCTGTTTTAGTAGCAAGGCACGAAAATCAGTTGCTTGCTCGTGAGTTAGGTGAGGTGTGTTGCGCTTACTTTGCCAGCACCCCTATATCTAAACTTAATTGGCAAGCAATGTTTTGCAAATTTTTGTTTAAGCATGTATTATGTTAATGCAAGGAGAGTTTTATGCAAGATATTTATAGTCAAAGACGCGAAAAGCTGCGTGAAATAATGCGTAAACGAGGTCTTGATGCATTATTCATAAGTCATGCCGCCAACCGTTATTATCTTTCTGGGTTTGAGTTGCATGATCCACAATGCAATGAAAGCTCTGGCTATCTTTTAATAACAGCCACTGGCCAAGATTGGTTATGCACGGATTCACGTTATTTAGATGCAGCACGTAGACTTTGGGATGAAAATAAAATTTTTATTTATGGTGGCAATAGTATTGCACAATTAAGAAAGTTTTTACGTGAAAAATGCGGTGGACGCATAGGTATTGAGCAAAATAGTTTAAGCTATGCTTTTTATCGTGAGCTTGGTTTGGGTCTTTCTTTAAGCTCAGCACAAAATTTAGTTGAATCACTACGAATTGTTAAAGATGTATATGAAATAGATTGTATGCAACGCTCTTGCACTCTTAATCATCGCTTAATGGAGTGGGTTTATAATGAGCTGCATGTGGGGCGTACCGAGGCTGATTTATCCTGGGGCATTGAGGTTTTTTTCCGAGAAAACGGAGCTTCAGAGTTGGCTTTTGCTAATATTGTTGCTGTGGGACCAAATGCAGCTCTGCCTCACTATGCGCCCGGTAATACTAAAATTAGCGAGAACAGCCCCATTTTAATTGACGTGGGAGCAAGGTTAGATGATTATTGCTCAGATCAGACTCGTAGCTTTTGGGTAGGAGATGAGGTCAGTGTTGATTTTATGCTAACTCAGCAATTAGTACGCACAGCTCAAGATGCAGCCATTAGTGCCATACGTCCGGGTAAGAAATGTTCTGAAATTTATGCCGAAGCTTATCAAGTTTTTGAAGATGAGGGTGTAGCTGAGTATTTCACTCATGGGCTAGGGCACGGAGTCGGCTTAGAAACCCATGAAGCCCCAAGCCTAAATCCGCGTTGTCATACTATTTTACAGCCTGGCATGGTGGTTACAGTGGAGCCTGGGCTTTATTATCCGCATTGGGGTGGGGTTAGGCGTGAATTTATGATTCTTGTTGAAGAAGACGGTTATCGTATTTTGTAATAAATTACTGCTTTTTAATGACCTACTAAAGGAGATTAAGATGAGTAAAACGGCTGCCCTTATTCTTGCTGCTGGCAAGGGTACGCGTATGCATTCGGATAAACCCAAAGTGTTACAAACACTTTTACACGAACCTATGCTAGCTTATGTTATAAAAGCCATGCAATCATTTTTTGCTGAGCATGTATGGACAGTTGTAGGTCATAAAGCACCTATGATTTATGAGTTATTCAGTGAAAAAAAGAGCAAATTTATTGAGCAAACGGAACAGTTTGGAACAGGCCATGCTTTGCAGGTAGCCGTACCAACACTCATAAAGCAAGGTTATGAATACGTTGTGGTCATAAATGGTGATGTGCCACTTATTGATGCTAAAGCTATGCAATTTTTTTTGCAACAAGCTAGAGGTCAAGAGTTGGCTTTTGCCACATTAACGCTTGATAATGCTGGTAGTTATGGAAGGGTGGTGCGCAAGGATGGGCAGGTGCAAGCCATTGTGGAAGCCAAGGATTATGATGAAAAAATCCATGGACCTGAAAGTGGGGAAGTTAATGCTGGTTTGTATTGTATTAATTTAAATACAGCTCAAAAGTTTTTGCCGCTCATAAATTGTACTAATAATAGCGCAGAATATTATATTACTGATTTAGTAGGCTTATTATTTGAAGCTGGAATTAAAGTGCAAGGCATTGAATGTGGTAATAACATCAACCTATTGGGCGTAAATTCACCGCTCGAATTAGTTCAAGCTGAGGAAATTTTACGTAAATCAATAGTAGATGCGGCTTTGGAGCGTGGGGTAATTATCCATGCCCCTCAACTTGTGCGTATTGGGCCTGAGGTACAAATTGAAGCAGGAGCAGAAGTTTTTGGCCCATGCGAAATATATGGCAAAAGCCATGTTGCACGTGGTGCAACTATACACTCGCATACGGTTATTATTAATAGCCATATTGGCAGCGGGGCAAAGATTTTGTCTTTTAGCCATATGGAAGAAGCCGTGATTGGTTGTTGTGCAACCCTTGGACCTTATGGGCGGTTACGCCCTGGGGCAAATTTGCAAGAATATAGCAAGGTTGGTAACTTTGTTGAGGTAAAAAAATCCACTATAGGTAAGGCTGCAAAGGTTAGTCATTTAAGCTACATAGGTGATGCTACCGTGGGTGATGAAGCTAATATTGGGGCTGGAACCATTACTTGCAATTATGATGGAGTAAATAAGCACAAGACCCATGTGGGACAAAAAGCTTTTATTGGTAGCAATACTGCATTGGTTGCGCCAGTTACCATAGGTGATGGAGCATTGGTGGGAGCTGGCTCAGTAATTACTAAAAATGTGCCAGAAGAACATCTGGGTATTAGCAGGTCCAATCAAAAAAATTTGATTTTACGGGGTAGAATGCCTAAGGAGTAAGGGGTTTACAATTTATAAACCATGCTTATTTTTTAGCTATGTATATGTTAATTTTAAAAAAAGTATAATTAGCTAAGACTTCTTGCATAAAAGGTAAGGAAATGGTACTTTTGAGTTATGGAAATCTTTAATCAGCTAGAAGAACATGTATTACGCCTCATCAGCGAAACTGAGCACATAAAGCAAGAGCACAAACTCTTGTTACAAAATAGTGCATCACATGAGGCAGCTTTGAACACACTTAAGGAAGAAAATCGACTTCTTAAAGAAGCTTTGATACAAGAACAGCAGATAAAGGATAATGTTTTAAAGCGTATTGATGTATTGTTGGAACGCCTTAAAGACCTCGAACAAATGTAAGGTTTATTTATTATGCAAGAATATAACCTTAGTCTTCTTGGTCTAGATATTGCCTTCCGCGCTGAAGTTGAAGCGGAACGCGTGCAAAATGCGAAACAACTGGTGGAAGAACGCTTTGAAAAGCTTAAAGCTCGGGGGGAGCGCAGTAGTAAAGAACTATTGCTTACTTTTTTAGTCCTAGGGCTTGCGGATGATTTATTGCAATCAAATAAGCATGTTGGCGATGTGCAAGAACGTGTTGCTGCCTTGCTTAAGAAAATAGAAGATTTAACTAATGATTAAAACTCCCTGGAGGGTTTGTGTTTGTTTAGCCGGTGCTAACCTTACAAGTAAAAAATTGGGAGCTAAGAGTATTTGCTGTGTGCAAGCCTGCTTTTTAGGATTTTCCTTTTAAGATTTGGAAGCCTGACGCAAATTCCGAGGCACCCCCCTAGGTAACTAGGTTCTGCACTGGTTTCTACACACGGCGTTCTGGGGATTTTTATATATTTTGATTAATCTTATTTGCACAGTACCCATCCAGTAATCCCCCAACATATAAGTATTATTATAATACTGACTTTAGCTTTTCTTTTCATATTAGCCAAAAATGGTGGTTATTATGCTACGGAAAATATGCGCTTTTTATGTATATTTTCTGATGCTTAATCGGGGAAGTCCCGTTTTTATAGGAGGTTTGAATGAACACTATGACATTGGTCATTGTGGGTATAGCATCTTTGCTTTGTCTTATAGTTGGCATGCTTATACAGCGCATGCTCATTTCTAAAAGACTTGGTGATGCTAACGTACTTGCTAAACGCATTGTAGAAGAAGCGCGTAAGGAAGCACAAGCCCAAAAAAAAGATATTTTACTTCAAGGTCA
>CAYJLD010000002.1:0-67078 GCA_964371195.1 uncultured Desulfovibrionaceae bacterium
GCCTCGGCAAAGAGTTCTGCTAGTAGTAATATTTTCTAAATCGGAATCACGTGACAAAAATGATATGTTATTTCGAATTAACTTTTTGAGAGTAAATAGCACTTTAGTTCCACTAGAAGCTCGGCTCATGGCTTACAAAATCTTTTGCATTAGGTAACTTAAGAGTTTTAAGTAAGTCACTTGCAACGTAAGTCTGGTTGCTTATACGCTGTACAGAGTTTTTCTTATTAAAAATGCCTTTATTCACACTTGGAAAATAGCTTATCATACTCTTAATTTATAGTATATTTATTTATCGTTTTTAATGCTAACAAATTATTGTTTCTAATAATATTATTTTTCGCAATATCAATCGATTAACTACAATAATCAAAAAAACGTAATGAATACACTTGCAATTTATATAAATTTTGACTAGTTAGAACCCTGACTTGCGATATATTTTTTGCAAAAAAAATCTAATTTTTATCCAAAATACTTTTATACTACACCCATAATTATGAAAACAATTACCGTAAATTTTATAGTTTTTTACCTACTCTTTGCGCTAAGTTCATGGGCCAATGCAAAGCCAGATTTAGAGCTTTACCTTGGCAAACCATACTTTGCTAATCCACTCGGTGAAGGACCTAATAGCCCTTATGCAAAAGGGCCAATATTTAGGGATGATGGCTTTGACTGTACAACATATGTTGAAACAGTCTTGGCTAAAGTCAAAGCAAAAAATTCTAAACAAGACTTCCTAAATAACATAAAGCAATTACGCTATATAGATGGCAAGGTAGACTTCTTTTCTCGAGCTCATCTTATGGAATATCACTGGATACCTAATGCCATAAAGTATGAATTTATAAGCCCATACAACATAGCTGGTACAAAAAAAACCAATTTTCAACTTGGTTTACGTCAATGGTTTTTAGAAAATAAAGAAGTAAAATTCAAAGACCAAACATATATTCAATTGGCCAAGCTCCAACCTACCCACATACAAACCAGTATTCCCTACATTCAATCAAAAAAAATTGACATCAAACTCTTAAATTCATTACCAAACTTTATGGTTGTTTTTTTTATTAAATCATTACCATCCCAAACTTGGCCAGGACAAAATCAAGAACAAGAATGCATCACACACATGGGACTACTAATAGATAAAAATCTATACCACGCAAGTCGTACTAACAAATCAGTTTCTCAAATTAATCTAATAGATTACCTAAGAAATAAACCTTCGTTTATTGGGGTTAGTTTTTATAATGTAAACTACCCATAAGTGTGTTCAAGTGCAAACTCATCACAAAAAATAAACTAAACATTATACATATAATACATTGAAATAATAATATTTATTTTATAGACTTTATCTCAAATAAGTCATAAAACCACAAAAATGTATTTTTTCATAAAAAAACTTGCTCAATTAAAACTTAAATGTTATTTGAAAACCATGGAAGTAAACATTAATACAAAAAGGGGTTGCTATGTTAAAAAAAATACGTCCAATTTTATGTTTTTTATTTGTTCTTTTTATTGCAGTGCCGTGCTTTGCAGCTGCTGATAAATCTAAAGACAGAATGTGGGGTAATGGTAAAGCCAGTGGTGTTCCTTATGAACTTAAAGAACAAAATCCTACTGCAGGCCATGTTACTACCATGTCTGAAACTGTAAACTCTGTTATCAGGACTCATAAGTCTTTAAAGGCCATTCAAGAAAACAGAGTCACTGCCCAACAAGAACTCACTCGCTCCAAAGCAGGCTATGGTCCACGCTTGGATTTGACAGCCAGCGGGGGCATGAGCAACTTAAGTGACTCTAGCACTCGCGCGTTAAATAAGCAAAGTAATTTCTATGGTGTAGGTCAAGTACAACTTTTACTTACCCAACCTATTTGGGATGGCTTTGCCACACGTAGCCGTGTACGTGCAAGCCAAGGCGTACTTGATTCAACCACTAGTCGTGTTATTGATAATGCAACAACACTTGCGCTTGATGGTATCATTGCACACGTTGACCTTATTTGGCGTCGCATAACTGTAGACTTATCTCAAGACAATGTAGCAACTCACGAAAGAATATTATCCCTCACACGTGACCGCGAAGCAACTGGTGCAGATACAATTGCCAACGTAACTCAAACTCAAGGTCGTTTAATTAATGCTTTGAGCACACTAGAAGACTCAAAAGCTTCACTTATTCAAGGTGAAGACTCTTATACACGCCTTACAGAGTTACCAGTTCCAACATCACTTGGTCCTATTAAACAACCTATAAAGATGTTTTCTAGCCCACAAGAAATTATTGACTATGCTAAAACTAATAATCCCAAAATTATTGCATACCTAGCAGATGTTCGTACAGCACAAGCTAACAAAGAACTCACTGAATCTGCATTTTATCCAACCATCAATATTGAAGCTGGACCAAGCTTTTCTACAACTGGTTACAGAAACACCGATAGTGAAGATTATTGGACTTCAGGCATGGACGTTTTTGGAACTATGCGTTGGAACTTATTTAACAGCGGTGCAGACTTAGCTGGAAGCAAAGCAGATGCTGCACGTGTGCGTGAAGCTAGATATACTGCCAATAGTTTCCTTGATGATCTAACTCTACAAATTAATAATTCCTGGACTGACTACCAAACAGCTGTAACTCAGCTTTCTTATCACTTAGAAGCCATCGGTTACAACATACAAACTCGTGACTTATATATGGAGCAATTCCTCATTGGGCAACGTACACTATTAGACGTACTTGATGCTGAAAGTGAATTATATAACTCTGAAATTCAAGCTGTTACTGCCCGTGCCAACATCATTATTAGTGCCTATACACTATATGCATTAGCTGGCATGCTTCTTCCTGAGCTGCAAATCCCAGCAGAACAAGTATTAGTGGTACCTGCTGCTCAATAATTATTAATAGAAATGTACTTAAAAGGTCGGCTTTGCTTTGAAAAGCCGACCTTTTTTAATAATAATCCAGCAAATGCCAACTGCAGGCTCAAAATTACAAAATCATGATTATTTAAAAATTAAAAACCATAAAGATTTGTAATTTTACCTGTATACAATGCACAACAAACTTTAGTGAATATATAAACAAAAAAATTGATTAGCTAAATATACAAATTAGTAAAAATTACTTTTTCAAAAAAACATAGTAAAAAGCTAAGAAAAACTAATAAGAAAATATAGGACTTATTTGAAAGCTTGACTAACAAATAGTTGACAGACATAGATTTTATTCTTATCTTTGATACACAAGACAACCTTTACGCACGAGGCAGATTTATGTCTAAAGACGATGCTAACAATGCGCAAAAGGATTTGAATTCTAAAAATAGCAATAATCAAAGTCCTTCTGTATTTGATGATATTTTTAATTCACAAACCGTAACAGACAATATACCTACAAACCTAGCTAAGAATGCAACAGAAAATGTAGCAAATATTGCTAAAAGTAAAGTGGGAGTTAGATCAACTCCACTTGCACCAATTGCAAGCTCAGATCTACAAGGGGCACAAAGCATAATGTCAAATAATAAAAAAATAAATAATACACCAGCACCAGCGTCAAACGATGCAAATGCCACAACTAGTGCTAAAAACCAAGCACAGCCTGTAGTAAATAATACTCAAGCTGAAGCTGCTTCTAGCTCGGTTGAACAAAGTAAGTCTGAGCAAAATGTGCCTACAGCAGCGCCTAAGGACACTTTGCAAACTACTTCTGCCTCTAAGGTACCGCAAGTAGACCAAGGCTCACAACCAAGTCCTACACCTAATGCGAATGAGCCAAGCCAAGATGAACAAAAAGAAGCGGCTGCTAATCCAAACCTAACACCTAAGGATAGTGAAGGGTTTGCACAATTATCTCCATCCGAAGTGGACTTTATACCACCTTTATTGCGTAGTTTAAGTACCTTAATGCGCTTACGTGGTAAAAACATTTCACCACAATTCTTATATGCTGGCCTTGCTGGAGTAGGTGAAGTAACACCAGGTGAATGCATGCGTGCAGCAGCTCGTGTAGGTCTACAGGCGCGCATTATTCCACGTAACAGCATACAAGACATCTCTCCCATGACCCTGCCTTGTGTTTTACTTTTGCAAAATGGGCGTTCATGTGTACTGACAGCCTTTAAGCGTCAAGTGGCCACGGTTATATTTCCAGAATCTGGTGAAGAGCCATATCAAGTTAATATTGATACATTAAACAAAGATTACACTGGATATGCAGCTTTTGGTTCCATAGAAAAAAAGGCTGACAGACGTATTGATACATTTAGACATGAAGGTGGAAAACGGTGGTTTTGGGATGCCATTAAGCACTATGGACCAATTTATCGCCATGCTGCTTTTGCTAGTGTGATAATTAACCTTATTGCGCTTGGTAGTCCATTATTCGTCATGAATGTTTATGACCGTGTTGTACCTAACCATGCTTTAGAGACCCTATGGGTTTTAGCTTTAGGTATAACTCTTGCGTATTTATTTGACTTTTTATTAAGAACATTACGCAATTACTTTGTTGATACTGCTGGTCGTAATGCTGACGTAGTAATTTCTAGTATGCTAGTTGATAAAGTTCTAACCATGCAGCTTGATCACAAACCAGAATCCACAGGGGCACTTGTTAATAATGTGCGTGAATTTGAGGCCTTGCGTGAGTTTTTTAGCTCATCAACTCTACTTTCATGCATAGACCTACCCTTCTTGGTATTATTCTTACTCTGCCTAAGCTTTATTGGTGGACCGTTAGTTCTTTTACCTCTCATAGCCATGCCCATTATGTTTGGGGCTGGATTTATCTTACAATCTTTAGCCAAACGAGCGGCCGAAAAAAGCTATGCCCAAAGTATGCATAAAAATGCCCTACTGACTGAAATGGTAAATGGACTTGAAACCCTAAAGTGTTGTCAAGGTGAAAACCGTATGCAACGTGTGTGGGAGACAGTGGTAGAAAACTCCGCACAAGCCAATGCTGAAACCAAGAAATATGGTTCATTAGCTGTTGGATTTTCAGTATTTATTACTCAATTTGTTACTGTTGGCATGGTGGTTTGGGGTGTATATTTAATTTCTGAAGGCACTTTAACCATGGGTGGCCTTATTGGTAGTAATATTTTAGCTGGTCGTGCCATGGCTCCTTTAATGCAAATGGCAGGACTTATTACACGTTACCAAAATTCACGCATTTCGCTTGACGCTTTAAATATGCTTATGGCTCTGCCTTCAGAAGATAGACAAGCCCAAGCTACTGTGGACTTTGGCCCCTTGCAACCATCGTTTACCTTTGAAAATGTAAGTTTTGCCTATCCTAACTCAGCGCGTACCGCCGTTGACAACCTATCCTTACACATAGAACCAGGTGAAAAAGTTGGTGTTATTGGGCGTATGGGCTCAGGTAAATCTACATTAATACGCTTACTTATTGGCTTATATCAACCCAAGGATGGTGCAGTAAAATTTGGTGGGGTTGATATTCGTCAGCTAGCTGGTGCAGATTTACGTGCAAGAGTTGGTTTTGCCCCGCAAGATACTGTACTTTTTTATGGTAGTATACGCGACAATATTGTACTTGGAGATCCAAGTGTAAACGATTTACGTACTATTAGAGCGGCCAATTTATCTGGGGTAATTGAATTTGTGCGCACCAACCCTGAAGGCTTTGGGGCACAAGTTGGAGAGCAAGGTAAATCCCTTTCAGGTGGTCAACGTCAAGCAATTGGTTTAGCAAGAGCCCTTGTGCGTGACCCAGAAGTGCTTATATTAGATGAACCAACAAGTAATATGGATACATCTTCTGAACAAGCCGTGCAATCACGCCTTATGAAGATAATGAAATATAAAACTTTGATACTTGTAACCCACCGCATGAGCATGCTTAAAATGGTGGACAGACTAATTGTTATGGATCAAGGGCGTATTGTTGCTGATGGTCCCAAGGACGAAGTTATACAAAAATTACGCTCAGCAATTCCACAAGCTGCTAGGCAAAATGCAGAGGTTAGTGACTTAACTGCACAAGCAGCAAAGGTAGCACAAAATAGCTAATTAATTCGAGGTTGTTATGCAAAATAATCAAAATGGAGGCTTTTTTTCGGGCCTTAGAAACTTTATACAAATGCTTAAGGATGGCGCGTCATCAACAAATTTTGACCAAGATAATCAACGCCAAAAACTTGATACTTCTGAGCTAGCCTATGCCGATGTGGTGGAAGCAGCTATGCAGCGTAAACCCACTATGCAAGCGCGCTTATTATCACTTGCTACAGGACTTTTTATTGCTATATTCATTGCTTGGGCAGCTTGGGCAGAGGTAGACGAAGTAACGCGTGCTGAAGGTAAGGTTATTGCTTCACAACGCACGCAGATTATTCAAAACCTTGAGGGTGGTATCTTGCAAGATATTTTGGTGCGTGAAGGTCAAATCATCACCAAGGGCACACCATTAGCCCGTATTGATAACGAAATGGCAGCCAGTACTTATAGAGATGCACTTAGCAAATCGCTTGAACATACAGCTGCAATTATACGCCTAGAATCAGAGCTTACAGACGTTGAGCCAGTTTATCCTGAAGAAATTGTTCGTGATGCTCCGCAGGTTATTGCAGACCAAAATTCAGCCCTTGCTGCACGTAAACTACAACGTGATAGTGAAATTATTGTATTAAAATCTCAATATGAGCAACGCCTTCAAGAGGTTGAAGAACAACAAGCTCGTAAACGCTCAGTTGACCGTAATTTAGCTTTAGCCATTGAGCAACGTAATACTGTATTGCCACTACTTAAGCGTAAGAATTATTCACGCATTGAATTCTTAAATTTGGAACAAGAAGTTGCCAATCTTGAGGGTGAGCTTGAAGGGCTGACTGTATCTATACCCAAGGCTCAAGCTGCCGCTGATGAAGCTTTGCAACGTATTGCTTTTCGTGAGGCTGAACTTGACACAGCCATTACCGAAGAGATTAATGAGCGCCGTGCTGAGCTCAATTCACTAAAAGAAACTATTTCGGCCGGTAGTGACCGTGTCACTCGTACTGTAGTGCGCTCGCCAGTCAATGGTACAATACAACAAATTCATCTTAACACTCTTGGCGGTGTTGTAAAACCTGGTGAAGCCATAATGGAAGTTGTGCCTATTGATGATACACTATTAGTGGAAGTTAGAGTGCGCCCCTCAGATGTTGCTTTTTTACACCCAGACCAAAAAGCTATGCTCAAATTTTCCGCCTATGACTTTGGTGTTTATGGTGGGCTTGATGGTGTTCTTGAACAAATAAGTGCTGATACTATTGAAGATAAACAAGGTGAGGTTTTTTATCTTGCCAAGTTACGTACTAATAAAACCGGAATTACACATCGGGGAGAAATCTTACCTATTATTCCAGGTATGACTGCAACAGCAGACATTCTCACCGGACGTAAGACCATTCTCGATTATATACTAAAACCCATTCTCAAAGCACAACAAAACGCACTACGCGAAAGGTAGAATGGTATGCGCCAAAATAAGTCTGGCAAAAAAGTTCATTATCGTAGCTTTTGGCTACTTGGTTTATTAATGGTAGCTCTACTCGGTGTTACCTCCATGTTTGCAATGTACACCACAAATTATGTGGCACAAAGCATGGAGCAAAACCTTGCTATTACCCTAACATCTAATGCCAAGGGTAAGACTGAAGCTATTAACTTGTGGCTTACAACTATTGACCAAGACACAAAACGTTTTGTGGATCGTGATATGATTCGCTTGTTTTGTGCTGAGTCAGTATTAAAAGCTCAAGGTAGTGCTACATCCACTCAGCTAGGGCAAATGGAAGCATTGCAAGAAGATACTGGAAAACTTGAAAATATTCGTGACCTTATCATTCAGCAGCTCATGACATTTATTGAAACTACAAGCTTTACTGCTGGAGGTATTTGGGATGCTAACTTAAAGAGTTTACTTTTTACCAATGGTTTAGAGGAAACTCTTTCAGAAGAACAAAAAGTACTAGTTGAGCAAACCTTAAATACTGGTGAAGTTACATTTTCTAATGTGCATGATGGATTAGCTGGGCTTATGATTACTATGGTCTATCCCATATTCCCACCAGAATACACTGAACTTCCAAAAGAAAGAGCTGTTGCTACCTTGCTACTTGAAATACCTCTTGAAGCTCCCATATCTAAAATATTTAAAGGTGCAGAAGATAAAAATCAAGAGGCAACACCATATCGCCTATTCCAATGGACTGCACAAAGTAGTGCTTTACAGTTCATTAATTTAGAAACAGGTCAACTGATCACTTTTGATGAGTGGAAAACCCCAAAAAACGAAGAACTGCCTATTATGAAGCGCGTACTGCCAGACGGTAGTTTTGTTTACTCTCTTGGTATACCAATAGCCAATAAAAATCTATTGGTTAGTAGCGAAGAACCTGCTCACATTGCAGAAGACTTTTATGCTAATTTCCGTAACTTTATGATTATATTTGTGGCAGGGGCCATCATAGTTACTGGCCTTTTACTTTGGGCTTGTTGGTGGTTCTTTGTGGGAAGGTATGAGCGTAAGGTTGAAGCCAGCATGCGTAAGCTCAATGAAGACGTGAATACGCAGCAACAAATTATTGATAGTATTAATGCTACTCTGACTGACGGTGTTGTTTTAACAGATACACTGGGTAATATTATATATTCCAATGCAAGTTTTGCTAAAATGGTCTATCATGAAAATAGTGATGACATTGTTGGATTTAAGATGGGTAGCATACTTAATCCAGATGCGGCTGAAATGCTCCAAAATCACCTCGATAGAGTGGTTAGATCTGAAAAAGATCATGATTTTGAAGAAAAACTTACCATACAAGGCAAGGATGTGTATTGGCAAGCAATATACAGTCCATACTTTGGAGATCACGAACATGTAAGTGGTGTAGTTGCTGTTTACCGCGATACAACAAAGATGGTGGAAGAACGTGAAGCCGAACAAGCCAGAATTGAGCAACTAATTCAAGTACTAACCATGTCGGTTGGCTTGGTAAACCCATATCTTAGAGGTCACTCCATGCATATGGGAGAGTTGGCAGAAAACATTGCTAAACTCATGGAATGCACTAAGGAAGAGCAAAAAACCATTGGCATGGCTGCTGCGTTAAGCCAAATGGGTATGATTAGTTTACCTAAAGAAATTATTAATAAAAAAGGTGCACTAACAGATGAAGAACGTGAAATCATGAAAACTCACGTTTCAAAAACATGTGATATGCTAGCTGACTTTGACTTTGGCCTCCCAGTACAAGAAACCATACTTCAAATGAATGAAAACATGGATGGTAGCGGATATCCACGTCAATTAAAAGGCGATCAAATTAGCATGAATGCGCGTATCTTACACTTAGCAAACTCATTTTGCGCCATTTTGCGCCCAAGAGTATATAGGCAAGCTAGAAGCTTAAGCGATACCATAGCAATTCTCGACAAAGAACAAAATATTTACGATTTCGAAGTATTGAAAATGTTAAAGGTATTTGTCATAAGCCCAGAAGGAAAAGTTTTTGTAAATAAATTACAACGTAAACACGCAAAGTAATAGGGGAATGATATGAAGATTATATTTTTGCCTCAGCATTTTCCAGGGCCTTTTCGCTATACAGCTGCAAGACTTGCAGCAGATAAAAGCAATAAAGTTATTTTTATAACTGACCGTTCGCGCCGTGATGTGCGTATACCTGGAGTTAGGCGAATTCTTATATCAATTCCTCAAGGACCACATATTGCTGATCGCGCTGAACATGAAGCTGTGCGCTCCATTAAAAGAGGAACACAAATTGCTAATGCCTTGCTACACCTAAAAAACACAGGGTTCATACCGGATATTATAATAGGTAATGCCGGATATGGTTGCAGTCTTTATGCTAAGGACATTTTTCCTGATGCTTTTTTAGCTATCTATGCCGATGGCTATCAAGGTAGCAGTAGTATGTTAACCACCTTAAAGCCACGCCATGCCTATCCAACAGTTAACTTTTCCCCTGAGCGTGTGCGTAATTTATTTCAATGGGATGCTTTTAATGATTGCCAAATGGCTTTTACATCTACAAATTGGCAAAAATCTCTTTATCCAAAATCGCTAACCAAGCAAATTCAAGTGCTACACGAAGGCATTGATACACAATTTTTTAGCCCAAAACCAGGACAAAAATTTTGTATAGAAGGTTGTGATTTATCTCATGTTGATGAACTTGTAACCTTTTCTGGGCGCAGTATTGATACTAGACGTAACTTCCCACAATTTTTACATAGTATACCTCAAATACTTATAGAAAGACCAAATTGCCATGTGGTAGTTATGGCAGGTTCGCAAGAAAGAGAATCAGCAATTGACGCATCTTGGTCAGAATTATTATTTAATAAATATGATGTAGATAAAAATCGTGTGCACTTTCTTAGCTTTAGACCATATAAAGATTATCGAATGATGCTTCAAGCTTCTTCTGTGCACGTATTCTTATCCACACCAAACGCACTTTCCACAGGACTTTTTGAAGCCATGAGTTGCGGTTGCCTTGTAATTGCTGGGGATACTGACCCAGTGCGTGAAGTCATAGAGCATGGGCGTAATGGATTTTTATATGATATTTGGAATGCTGAATCCTTGACCCAAACTATTATTGGAGTGTTAAGCGCATATAAACGCATGGAAACATTGCGTGATCTTGCACGTCAAGAAATGTGCAAATCATATGATTCACATACGCAAACCGAACACAATGTTCAAAGCATTTTACAAAACTATGCTAAATGGAAAAAAAAGTAATAGTATCTTCAGATAAACAATAATATATGCATCATATAGCCCTAATGCAAACAAAATTAGTGCCGAAGAGCTTGCTAATCCTTATTGCCATGAGCATGTTTTTTTTCATGTCTTCATGGCATATGGCGTATGGTGCGGAGGCAAAAAAAAGTGATCGGGTAAAACTTTTTGGTTCCATTGAGTTTAGAGGTACATTAAAAGGCCTACCTCAATGGTTAAAGGTTCAAGATAAGCATAACAAAAATGACATACTTCAAAATGGTGTAAAACTTAATGCTGGAACAACTTGGGAAGGATTAAAAGCAAAGGTTGAAGGAAAACCATTAATAGAGCAAATAAAAATTGTAAATTCCTTTTGGAATCAATGGCCTTATAAGCAGGATTCCGCACTTTATAAAGCTCCGGACTATTGGGCTGCACCATATGAATTTAGAAAACGGTCCGGAGATTGCGAAGACTATGCTATTACTAAATATTTTACCCTGCGCGCTCTAGGAGTGCCCATGGAAAAATTACGAATAGTAGTTGTTAAAGACTCAATTTTAAATCTTGCTCATGCCATCCTTGCTGTCTATATTGATGGAGATGCATATATATTGGATAATCTTTCAAGAAACGTACTTTCTCATACGAGAATACGCAACTATATACCTCAATATTCTGTCAATGAAAAGAATAGATGGATGCATGTAATGCCCAAAAAAAAATAAATGGAGATGGCTATGTACGAAGAACATAACGACTTACTTTCAAATGATACCCAAAGTAGTAAGAAAAAATCACGACTGGCTCTTTTTGTGGGTGTAGTTTTAGTTTTTTGTGGTGTAACAGCCCTTATTTGTCATACTTTTTATAGCGCACAAAAAAATGATATATTAGCCACTCAAGAAGAACGCCTCATGCTCACTGCTGAAGCAGCTATGGAAAGTATACGCCTTTGGGGAGTAAGCCTTGATAGTCAAGCACGCCGTGTTAGCGAGTCAGAATTATACCGCATGTTTGCTCAAGATATTGCGCAAGTTGATGAGCAAAAAGCTGGTATGCTAAATGACCCAAATGCTACTAATATACTTGATGAAGACATAGCTTTTTTGGCCGAACAAATACCAATGATGCGTACCATCTTATTAGATTTTATGAATTATAATGGACTTCAAGATGCAAGACTTGTAAGCCCAGATGGCAAAACATTACTTTCATCCTTAGCAAGGCCAATACCTATTCAAGAAGAGCAAGCTAATGCAGTGCGTAAAGCTGCTGAAACAAATAAAACTACTTATGCCCCTATTCGCCCATCTTCTACCGGACTAGTGCTAGACTACGCTACTCCATTATTACCAGCCATGCTAAGTGATGAAAAAGCAAAGCCTGTGGGTGCATTTTTGCTTAGTGTTCCTGTTACAGGGCAAATTGCAAACTTTACCTCTCGCGGCTCTGGTGCATCACATCGAGAAATACAAAGTAATATATTACAATATGATGGAAAGCAGTGGGAAGTTATACGTCCAGATAGCACCCAATCTATTCCAGCTGATTTTAAACTTAATGCGGACACAAAGTCCATACCCTTTGCTAAACGTATTGATGTAAGTGGCAAAGAAGAAGTTTATTCTGCAGGTATCTTAGTGCCTAATATTGGTTGGTTAGTAGTAGAAGAGTTACCAGCTAGCATTGTTGATACACAATTAAATCGAGCTTTTAATCTAGTATATGGAGCTGGGGCATTTTTATGTTTAAGTGTATTGCTTATGTTAGCTTTAGTTTGGTGGATAATGATTGGGCGTGAACAGCGCAGTGTTGCACAAAAATTTAGACAACTATATCAAGTAATCAGACAACAAAAACATTTATTGGACAGCATTAATATTTCTCTTGATGTAGGACTTATGATGGTTGATGTTAGCGGAAAATTACATCTTGTAAATCGTGCTTTTGCGCTCATTGTTGGCAAAAAAGAAGATGAGTTACAAGGTCAAAATCTGCACAGTATTATGCCTGACAATGTGGCCTTGCAAGTACAAGAAGCTGTAGCTAGTGTATCTAATAGCAATGAATCTAAAAGCATTGAGATTAAATTAACCCTACAAGGTGAAGAAAGACTGTTTCGCGCAACTCTATTCCCCTTTGAAGATAAAGAAGATGGAAGCACCAGTGCCGCTGTTATAACCATTCAAGATATTACTGAATTCCGTAGAAGTAGTGAGAAGCGTAATAAGCAACAAATGAGTACCATTGAGGCATTGGTAAGCACCATTGAGCGTGTTGACCCATATTTAGCAGGTCACTCCACTTTGATGCGACGCCTTGCTGAGCTAGTAGCCGATAACATGAACCTTGACCCCAAGGATAAGGACACCATCACTACGGCTGCTGTATTATCACAAATTGGTAGAATATTTGTTCCGCGTGACTTGCTTGCAAAAACCGATAAGCTAACCCCAGAAGAACAAGCTGAAATAGCTAAAATTCCTGAATATGCTTACAACATTCTTAGCACCATTGATTTTGGCAATCCAGTTCCAGCGGCTGTGGTGCAAATGAATGAAAAACTAGACGGTTCCGGCACACCACACCATTTATCAGGCGACGCCATATCGTTGCATGGGCGCATTCTTGGTGTTATTAACACCTTCTGCGCCATGGCAAGCCCACGCGCTTTCCGAGCAGGATTGCCCATGGACGTAGCCCTTGGTATACTGCGCAAGGATAACCAAGCTTATGACCAACAAATTGTTGAAAATTTAGCAACTGTGCTTACCAGCTCCCAAGGTGCTGAAGCCATAGCCGCACGCCTTGCAGAAGTAACAGCTGAAAAATAAATAATGTAAATGTATATACGCTAAATTCTATGGGGGAACCTTTTTTGCAAACAAAAAAGAGTTCCCCCAGACTCACTCCAGAAAAACTCTAATATATAATCACATGTTATATATACTATACTAGCTATCAGCAGCAGTGCGCAAGCTTTGCCATAGTGCATCAAGCCCAAGTCTTGTACTTGATGAAGTAACAATGGGCACAGTACCATTTAGCAGCTTAGCCCATTGATTTTGACGCATAGCACGTTCTTTTTGTTTACACTTATCACCCTTAGTTAGAATGGGTAAGAGTGGTATCTGATGATTTAGTGCAAATTCAACCAATTGTACATCAAGTTTTTGTGGATCTAGGCGGCAATCAAGCAATATGGCAAGGGCTTTTAGCTCTTCACTTGTAGTCAGGTAACTTTGCATGAGCTGACCCCATTTTTGACGCTCAGTTTTGCTACAACGCGCATAACCATACCCTGGCAAATCAACAATATAGAAGTTATCAGGTTCAGCTTTATAAAAATTAAGTGAACGAGTCTTACCGGGGGTTGCACTAATTTTAGCTAATGACTTTCTACCAGCAAGAGCATTGACCAAGGATGATTTACCCACATTAGAGCGACCAGCAAGGGCAATTTGTGCTATACCATGGGTAGATGCGGTGGTAATTTGTTCAAAAGTATAGGCAGTTGCCTCTAAAATCAAAGTAGATTGCATATGCTTTCTCGTAGGCTTTAACTTGACAATATAGTAAAAATACGCAAACATCCGGCGTCTAAATCGACGTTTTCAACACTTTATTAATTATATACAACAATTATATTTGTCGCAAGGTAAATAGCGAGCAAAATTATGAAAATTCTTATTATAAATGGTCCAAATCTAGGAGCACTTGGTATACGCCAACCGCAGATTTATGGAACTCAAACTATGAATGTTGTGCCTGATTTGGTACAAAAATTAGTGCAAAAACCTGTAGAGTTAGAATTTTTTCAGTCAAATTCAGAAGGCGCTCTTATAGATAGAATTGAGCTTGCACGTAAAGAACAAATACAAGGCATTGTATTAAATGCCGGTGCTTATACACATACAAGCCTAGCACTTGCAGATTGCTTAGCTTGGGTGGAAATTCCTTGTGTTGAGGTGCATTTAAGTAATGTTTTAGCAAGGGATGAGAAAATTAGGCAAACAAGCTATATTGGAAAACACGTTATAGGCGTTATTGCCGGATTTGGGATAATGAGTTATGCTTTGGCTGTTCAAGCCTTGGTTGAGCATATAAACAATTAGTTAGGAGTTAATATGTATTCTACAACTGATTTTAGAAAGGGCCTAAAAATAGAAATTGACGATACCCCTTTTGAAATATTAGACTTTCAACACTTTAAACCTGGTAAGGGCGGAGCAATGATACGCACAAAGTTGCGTAATATTTTAAATGGCCGTGTAGTAGATAACACCTTCCGCTCAGGTGAAAAGGTTGCTCGTCCAGATTTAGAAACACGCGATATGCAATTTCTATATCGTGAAGGTGATGAACTAATTTTTATGGATATGACCAGCTATGAACAATTACAAATGAAGGAAGAAATTACTTCTGGTAAAGCAGGTTTCCTTAAAGATGGTCAAGAATGTCGTGTGCTTTTGTATAAGGGAAATCCATTGGACATTGATATTCCGGTGTCCTTAGTATTACAAGTTGTTGCCACAGAGCCAGGGGCTAAGGGTGATACTGTAAGTAATGTAACCAAACCTGCTACTCTTGAAACTGGACTAGTCATACAAGTGCCTATATTTGTTAATGAAGGCGATAATGTAAAGGTTGATACACGTAGTAAAGAATATTTAGGTCGCGAATAATCTTATAATTATACACAAACAGTGCCTTAGCACAAGGAGGATATGCTTACGGACATGCGCAAGCTAGCCCGTGAGTTTTTTGGGCTATTCCTACTTTTTTTTGCATTATTGGTGCTTTTAAGTCTTATAACACATAGTTCTACGGACCCAAGCATCAATCATGTTATTAGCAATGACGTTACCATACAAAATAATGCTGGTTTACTTGGAGCATATCTTTCCGGCATATTAAATGATGTTTTTGGCATTGCGTCTTATGTATGGCCCTTAGTTTTTGGGGCAGTAGGGGTTGCTTGTATTTCCACACTTTATGAGCTTGTATGGTGGAGATGGCTTGGTTACTTTTTACTAACCTTATGCTTGTTATGTGTTGGTGCCGCCTTTAACATTAACTTTGGAGATGTAGAAGGTGGTGGCATGCTTGGTAGGGCCATCTATCAAAATGCTGCTTTATTATTAAGCCCTAGCGGTTCAGCGCTCATGTGGTTTTTCTTGTTTATCTTGGGCACACAATTATCCTTTGGTATATCTTGGTTTAATTTATTAAAAAAAGTTGGCTTTAAACTTAAGGATAGAACACCACATATTGCTTGGCCTCAAATTAAAATACCTGAAAGCATAAAAAATATTTTCAAGCCCAAGGTAAAAGATCAAACCTTACCTGATGTAATGGTTGATGATAACTATATAAACGCTGAGCAAGAAGTTGAAGAAATAGAGCAAGATATACTCATTATCCCTAATGATGACAATGATACAAAAGAGCATGATTACTCACCTAATGAGCAAGTAAGCATGCTTGAGCAAAAGCAAGCAATACCCAGTAAACCCCGAAACAAAAAGGTAGCACTTCCACCAATTACCTTATTACAAGGTGCTGGTCCTGCATCACCAACTGCTAAAGAAGAAATGGAAGAGCGAGGTCAACGCCTTATGGTATGCCTTACTGACTTTGGCATTCAGGGTGAGTTGGTGCGTATTACGCCTGGACCAGTGGTGACCATGTATGAAGTGCGGCCAGCCGCTGGGGTTCGGGTTAATCGCATTGCCAACTTAAATGATGACCTAGCTTTAGCACTTAAGGCTATTGCTGTACGTATCCAAGCTCCTATACCTGGATCTGATACTGTGGGCATTGAAATACCTAATGCCAAGCGCGGCATGGTAAACTTTCGTGAAATTCTTGAATCGAACGCCTTTACACGTGGAGCTGGCCCATTAAGTATGGCCCTAGGTAAAGACATAGCTGGTAACCCATTTGTATATGATTTATCACGCATGCCACACTTATTAGTAGCTGGAGCTACTGGGGCTGGTAAAAGTGTTGGCCTAAATTCTATTTTATTAAGCTTGCTCTATACAGCTTACCCAGAAGATATGCAGCTTTTACTTATCGACCCAAAGCGTATAGAAATGGCGATTTATGCAGATTTACCCCACTTAGTCCACCCTGTTGTAACTGAAATGCATTTAGCCAAAACCGCTCTTGATTGGGCCGTTAATGAAATGGAGTCACGCTATTCGGCCATGGCGCGCCTAGGAGTACGTAATATTGCAAGCTACAATCAAAAAATTGCCGCCTTTGGTGACTCAAAACCACAAGATGTAGCAAACTTAGAGCATATGCCATACCTTGTTATTATTATTGATGAACTTGCAGATCTTATGCTTACAGCAGCACGTGAAGTTGAAACAAGCATTGTTCGTCTAGCTCAGCTTGCAAGGGCAGCTGGTATTCATATGGTTCTTGCAACTCAGCGCCCAAGTGTGGATGTAGTAACCGGACTCATCAAGGCTAATTTTCCTTGTCGTATATCTTTTCAAGTAAGCAGTAAGCACGACTCACGCACAATTTTGGATACCGTGGGAGCTGAGCACTTGCTTGGCAAGGGTGATATGCTCTTTAAGCCCAGCGGTGGACGTCTTATGCGCCTTCATGGTCCATTTGTGCCCGATGAAGAAGTACAAGCGGTGGTAGAGCATTGGAAAAAGCAATTACCTCCATCTTATAAAGTAGATTTTTCAGACTGGGGTAATACAGTAAGTGAAAATAGCGCTTCAGCCATAGGTGGAGAGCAAGATCCCCTATCTGATGAAGTGCGTAGCTTTGTTCAAGAGCAAGGTAAAGCATCCATTTCCCTAATCCAGCGTCGTTTCAAAATTGGGTTTAACCGCGCTGCAAGGCTTATGGAACAATTGGAACATGAAGGCATCATTGGTCCAGCTGATGGCAGTAAACCACGTAGCGTTATAAGATAAAACTATTATTATTAAATAGTTATATTTTTCATTCCTATAAATAACTTGCTAAGAACATCTTAATATGCTAGGCGTTGCTGTAGTTAGCATGAAATATACAAATTATTTAAGTGGTTTTAAAGTTGTGGGGAACATATGGTCTATGACAACCTTTCTGCCCTAAATGCCTTTTCCAATGGCATGGCTGTTAGTGCGCATAATATTGCCAATGTTAGCACGCCCAACTTCACAAGTTGGGAGTATCACTATGGTGCAGGTCCTGGCGGTACTGTGCAATTGCAAGTCAACAATAGCCCCATTCGTCTAGATAATGCCGATGCCTTAAACCCACTACCACCCACCTTTAATGAAAGTGAAACCATTGGTATGGCTAATAATACTGTTGACTTAGCTACCGAATTTACTCACCAAATTTCCACCCAAAATGCCTTTGAAGCCAATGCCATAGCCATACGCAGTCGTGATGAAATGTATGACAGCCTTTATCATCAAACATATGGCCCTGGCCTTATATCATACCGAGTATGATTTTTCATAACTAGCTAGTAATAAGGACAACTATGCCAACAGATATGCGCATGCTAAACCTAGGTTGTGGAGATATTTACCATACCGACTGGGTGAATGTAGACTTACAAGCTAAGCAAAATGCCATACTTGGCTATGATTTACGTCTGGGCATTCCTTTTGCTGACGCTAGCTTTGACGTGGTATATCATGCACATTTATTAGAATACATGCCTAAACCTTGGGCTGAATACCTTCTGCGTGAATGCTATAGGGTACTTAAGCCTGGTGGTACTTTACGAGTAGTAGTGGCAGACTTTGCCAATATGGTGCAAGCCTATATGCAAAGTCTTGTAGATATAGATGAGCATAAAGAGCATGCTCATGCTAAGCATGGATGGATGCTACAAGAAATCTTAACTCCACTTATTAGTCCAGTAAGTAATAAACAGCTAAATGAATTTGCACAAAAACTATCCCCAAGCTTAGATAGTTTCATTCAAGATAGACTAGGTACAAAGCCGCGCAACTCATCACCACAAGACCAAGCACACTCTAAACAACAAATAAATATATTTGATGAACCCAAACACCCCATACCTCCAAGCCAAGATTTTTTAAGCTCCATGCAGCAAAAGCACTGGATGTATGATTACATATCCCTAAGCACACTTTTTACTCAGTGTAAATTTACTGAAATAACTAAACAAACTCACATCACAAGCTTCATACCTCAGTTACAAAGATTTGAACTTGATAGCCACGCCGATGGAAGTGCGCGCCATACTAATTCCATCTACCTTGAGGCTAAAAAACAACAACAAAATACAACAATAACCCCACGTATAGCCATGCTTTGTACAGCTGACCACGGTGGAGCTGGCAATGCTGCAGTGCGATTGCATGACGCTTTGCGATTGGAGGGTATGTCTAGTAATTTTTATGTAGCTCACCAGCGCGATTATAGTGAAAATGTTTATGTAATACCGGCTTATAGTGGACACATTGCATACATAGGCCAACACTTTGATAATGCCATACGCAGTGAGCTGCAACGCTGCTCACAAAAATTACATCATGAACTTTCACGCTATCCGAACCGCCCAGAAGGCTGCGAGCACTTTTCCATACCAGCCCAATGCCTACCCTTAGAGCAAATAAGCATCTTAAGTGATTTTGACATATTACACTTGCACTGGATATCTGGCCTTTGTGACCCAAGCCTTGCAGTAGATTTTTTACGTAATAAAAAAATTGTTTGGACTTTACATGATATGAACGCCATGACAGGTGGCTGTCATTATAATGATGGATGCCGTAAATTTGAACAAGCTTGTGGGGCTTGCCCACAACTTGGTTCTACTCAAAACAATGATTTAGCTAATCAAACTTGGCGTTTACGTATGCAAACCTATAAAGAACTTGATTTGCACATTGTAACCCCAAGCTCTTGGCTTGCTAAAGAGGCAAAAAAAAGTGCCCTATTAAAAAATTTCCCCATACATACCATAGCATATGCCCAACCATTACATATCTTTAGGCCTATGCAACGCGAAAGTTTACGCGCATCACTAAATATTAACCAAAACAGATTAGTCCTTTTGTTTGCATCCCAAGTACTTAACAACCGCAGAAAAGGAGCTATATATCTTTTAGAATTATTACAGGTACTTGTCAATACACCCTATAAAGATAATACCACTATCTTACTGCTTGGTAATGCTAACAACACAGCTTTTAGCCATAGTGGCATGGATATTAAATACCTTGGACACATTAACGATAATGAGCAAATGGCCGCTATGTATAACATAGCTGACGCCACTATTGTACCTTCGCTTGAGGACAATCAACCCAATGTAATTTGTGAATCATTAGCTTGTGGTACGGCCGTAGTAGCTTTTGCTGCTGGCGGCATCAGCGAAATGATAAAGCATAAAGAAACCGGATTTCTTGTAGAGCCCAAAAACCTTGAGCAATTAATAGCTGGCGTGCAATGGGCGCATAGTGTTTACCAAAACCCAATAACCCGCAGACTATGCCGCGCTTATGCTATGGAACAATATAATATGTCTAAAAGTGCTAAATTATATCAAGATTTATACGCTAATCTCTAGCTTTCTATACTTGACCTTTATTCCATGTTGGCCTAGCATAAACTTGAATAGTTCATAAAAATACATTTTTGCATTACGCATCAATAACCACCTAGGACAGAAAATAATGTCTACTAAGCAGCATTCGCCAGTTAAAATTAACTCTAATGACCCTCATAGTGAGGCAAGGGCATTGCTTTGTGAGAATGAGTATTTTTCTACTCTTTGGACTGAAGACTTAAAGCTAATTGATGCTAATAAGGCTACATTAGAACTCTTTGCAATGGATAAAGAAAGCCTTTTAGCTTCTTTTTTTGATTTATTCCCACCTTTTCAGCCCAATGGAGAAAACTCTGTCAGTGCAGCTATAAAAAAGCTAAATGACGCTTTAGAAAATGGGTTTACAGGATTTGAGTGGTCATTCTTAACCAAACAAGGACAAATGTTTTCTGCGCAAACGGCCTTAGTGCGCCATCGCATAAATGATAAATTTTATATTATTTCGCACTCTGCTAAAATCATAATACAAACGAAACAATCAATAGAGCAAAATTATGAAAGAGGGCAAATTATACTTAAACATTTACCCTTTGGAGTAGATTTTTGGACAGATAAATTTGAACTTGTTGATTGCAATGAAGGATCATTAAACTTATTTGGTTTGTCTTCAAAACAAGAATATTTTGATAATTTCCACACCTTTTCTCCAGAGTATCAACCTAATGGACAACGCTCTGCTGACCTCATACCTCAGCACCTCAACAGAGCACTGCAAGAAGGTTATACAAAATTTGAATGGATGCACACCACACCCAAAGGAGAAGAACTACCTATTGAAGCAACCTTAGTTTGCGCTGAAAATAATGGTGAAAAATCTATTATAGTATATTACAAAGATTTACGTGAGATTAAACAAGGTATTAAAAAAACAAAAAAAATAGAACAACGCTTAATTCATATTCTTAATGCTGCTCCCTACTCTATCACTTTATGGAATAAAGACGCACAACCTATTGATTGTAACGATGCAACACTAGTCTTTTTTGGTTTTGACTCGAAAGAGGAATACTTCACCAAATATTATCATGCCCTACCTTCTTTCAAAAGAACTGGTATTCTTGGTGAAGGTCCATTCTACGACATTTTCAAGCAAGTTTTTGAAGAAGGCTATGCTTTTTATGAAGGAGAAATTGGTCATTATAAAAGTGATGATTTATTTTTTGTAGAAGTAATAATTAGAAGGGTTATTATTGATGATGAAGTCTTTGCTATATCATATCTAAATGATTTGACATATCAAAAGGCTATGCTTAATGAAATTGTTAAAAGCCACAGAGAAGCTTCCATAGCACGTGATGTTGCAGAAAGAAGTACCAAGGTTAAAAGTGAATTTCTAGCTAATATGAGTCATGAGATTCGTACGCCAATGAATGGAATTCTTGGTCTTATTCATTTACTTAGCTTTACTAATTTTGATGAGCAACAAAAAGAATATGTTGATAAAATTCGTTACTCGGCAGAAAGCTTGTTAAGAATTATCAATGATATTCTTGATTTTTCAAAAATTGAAGCCGGTAAACTTGAAATAGAGAATACAAGCTTCACTTTAGAAGAAATTAAAGAAGAACTCTATGCTCTATTTGAAGCTAAATTTGCAGAAAAAAATCTAAATGGCCAAATATTCAATGAAAATACTGAAAATATTAAACTTATTGGTGACCCGCTTCGTTTAAAACAGGTGCTACTTAATTTAATTGGTAATGCTATTAAATTTACTGATGAAGGCTCTATTGTTGCCGATGTTACCTTAGATGTTGACTATGATAATAATAAAGTACATTGCAAGTTTAGTGTTACAGATACTGGCATTGGTCTAAGCATTGAGCATAATAAGCGACTTTTTAGCGCTTTTAGTCAAGCCGATGCTTCAACTACCAGAAAATATGGCGGTACAGGACTTGGTCTTGTTATATCTAAACGCATCGTAGAAATAATGAACGGAAAAATATGGGTAGAAAGCGAAGAAGGCAAAGGTTCTAAGTTTTACTTTACTGCCGAATTTGCGCTTGATACCACACCCATGCCCGAACTTGAAGACTTCGCTAATTTAGATAACATTAAAAATATGGAAGGTGTAGACTCTGCTCTAGAAGATGACCCTAGCCAGAACCATTTTGGATATATCTTATTGGTAGAAGATAATGAAATAAATCAACTAATCGCCAATGAGTTACTCACGATTAAAGGACATAAGGTTGACATTGCAAATAATGGTCAAGAAGCAATTGAAATGATACATAAAAATAATTATGACATTGTCCTAATGGACATACAAATGCCCATATTGGATGGCCTCACAGCTACAAAAACATTACGTGAAGATCAAAAATATAAAGACTTGCCAATTATTGCTATGTCAGCTCATGCCATGAAGGGAGATAGAGAAATTAGCCTAAGCCATGGAATGAATGATCACTTATCAAAACCTATTAATCCTCAAGATTTATATACTTGCCTTAACTCTTGGATTATAAAAAAATCAATATAGCACAAAAAAATGTAATAAAATTCATTGCAGTGCTCGTGTGATTAGTTAGTCGAAACTGGATAACATAACAATTAGTTAAAACAAAATAGTTTTGCAGGTGAAATAAACCAATAAAATTATCAGAAACAAATGCATATAATGCGAATTTCTGGCAATTTTTATAATGCAAGGAGACAATTTTTCATCTGACTACTAACAAAGTTTTTCTAAAAGAAAATTTTTGCACGGCGTAAAACGGGCAGGCTTATCTTTTAGTCGTCTAAAAACTCACAATGTGTAAGGCTCACATAATCATCATTAAACAAGCCTTTGCTAATACCAGCCAGAGTCACCTCCGCCCCTACCTCCAATTGTGCGAGTCGTTTTTTAGCACTAGTTGGAAATTCACAACGAACACCAGTTACACCAAAGGCATCCAGTGCAAACACAATTTCTGGAAAACCTAGAGCAGAGGTTCCTACCTTATGGACCTTACCGTGTACGGAAATAAGTAAGTCTGAATACAGTTCCGTAGCAACTAATATATGCTCCATATATAGATGATAAAGTTCATTTACACTAAATTTTCTTTGCAGAGCATATTTTTTACGACACTGCTTTTCCACATCACTCTTATTGTCCGCCTTTTGAGCTTTTTCTAAGCATTTTTTATATTCACCTCGCTCACGTATTAACTCTTGCATCATAGTATGTTTTTTTCTGCCACCTATTTCATGTGCTTCCATAACACTTGGACTTAGCATGCAAAATATAATCAAAAAGCCGAAAATATTAAGTTTCATTATAACCTCAATTTAACATTAGTAAAAAGATAATAATAGTTCACTAGCCTATTAAATAATTTCTTTTACACAAAAAACGCCACGCCCTAAAAGAGCATGGCGTCTTGCATTATATTAAAGAAACAAAATCAATTGCGCTTGCCAAGATACATTTTCAATATATCTATCAATTTTTCCATGTCTATAGGTTTAGCCACATGCCCATTCATGCCGCTTTCAAAGGCCATATCTATATCATCTTGGAATGCATTAGCTGTCATGGCTACAATGGGTACACTCTGTGCATCAATGCGTTCAAGTTTACGTATAGCTTTTGAAGTTTCATAACCATTCATCTTAGGCATTTGAATATCCATAAATATTAAATCATAGAAGCCTTCTTCAGAGGCTGCAAATATTTCCACTGCCTCAGTACCGTCACAAGCTTCATCAATAACAAGCTCAAAAGGAGATAACAATTCCATGGCTATGATACGATTTATATCCACATCATCAACTAACAATACACGCTTACCAGGTGTTATAGCCATGGTATCGTCACTTTCTTCAGTTGAGAGTGCAGTCACATCTTCCTTAAGCCATAGAGAGAAGTGGAAATCACTTCCTTTGTTTTCTTCACTTTGCACACTAATGTCACTACCTAAGAGCATAGCAATACTACGGCTAATAGAAAGACCAAGACCAGTGCCTCCATATACCCTAGTTATATGCCCACCACCTTGCTCAAATGGAACAAACAGTGACTTTAATTTTTCAGGAGCAATACCAATACCTGTATCTGCCACTGAGAAATACACTAAGGTTTTACCATCTTTGCGTTCTTTTTGCTGTAAAGTAAAAGTAATATCACCCAGTTCTGGAGTAAATTTAACAGCATTTCCGAGTAAATTAATGAGTACTTGACGCAAGCGTAAGACATCTGAGACAAAACGTTTATGCTCAAGCCCATCGATATTAACTGTAAATTTAATATTCTTACTAATACAACGCGGAGTGATAATTGATGCAACATCATCCACTAATTTTGATATATCAAAACTTTCTTCACTAAGTTCAATTTTGCCAGCTTCAATCTTGGATATATCAAGAATATCATTTAGCAAACCAAGCAAGTGCATGGATGAGGATTCAATTTGATGCACATGTGGCAGCAAATCTTCCTTAGTGCACGCACGTTCTCCCAATTTACGTTTAGTAATGTTGGTCATGCCAATAATAGCATTCATAGGTGTACGTATTTCGTGGCTCATGCGGGCCAAGAATTCACTCTTAGACTTACTGGCATTGGTAGCTTCTGTCACGGCTTGAATAAGATCCGTTTGAATTTGGCGAAGCTCCTTCTCAGCAGCAACACGTGAAGAAACATCGCGCCCTACCCCAAGTATGCCACGAATAGAGCCATCATGTGCAAAAATAGGTGTACGTACAATATCTAATATTTCTTCATGGCCATCGGCAAATGAAATTCGATATTCATTATATGTCGATTTTCCACCCTCTAATACCTCGCGATCATTGTCAGAACTATTTTGATATAACTGTTCTGACAGTAACTCTTTATCAGATCTACCATGTATTTCTTCTGGGGTAAGACCAAGCAAAGCAGAAAAACGTGGATTTACAGCCAGATACACACCTTCGGTTGACTTATACCAAATCAAATCTGGTGAAGCTGAAAGTACCATATCAAGCATAGCGCGTTCACGCTCAATACGTTCTTGTTCTGTAATTAAATTGGTTATATCTTCTGAGCTTATAATATAGCCAACCTTATTACCCGCTTTATCCAATAAGTAGGCAGCTGTGCCTTTATAGTACTTTTGTTGCACATTAGAAAAATGGATAGGAAATTCTTTACCTTCCAAAAGTGCATCAATAGGGCAATTATACGTACCAAACAAACTAATGGTACTATAATTTTCACCTATTATCTCATCAAGTTGCTTATTAACAACAGCCAAGGCAAAATCATTAACATAAATTACATTACGGTCAATATCAGTAATAACCATTGGATTTTTAACACTGGTTACAATACTGTTAAATAAATCATCAAGTGAGTTACATAGGATGCCTAGTTCGTCTTTTACTTCTTCATTAAACCTAAAGCTACGCTCACCTAAACTAAAACGTGAAATACCCCTAATAAGCCTTGTAATATTCTTAGTTATGCTAGAAGCCATGATAACAGCAATAAAGATAACTAACAAAGTCATAACTAGTGTGGAGAGAGAAAGACTTGTGGCTGTATTCCATAAGTTTCTAGTAATTGCTTCAAAGGTCAACTCTGAAACGGCAGTGAGTTCTTTATCTGTATTTTCAACAAGTTGCTGTATTGTTGCTTGTGTTTCTAATGCGGGGCGATGGAAATCATCAACACCAACGGTAACAGTAACAATACCAAAACCACGTAAGTTATTACCATATTGACCAGTGTAATAGGGTATGGCTGAAACAGTAGTAAGCTTCCATAAGCCACTCCATAATATGAGGAATGAACCAGACCCACCATCTTGAGATAAATTATACCAACCCGTGCATTGTGGAGCAAAGTTTAAATAGCGACAATCAAGCCCCACAAGACCTTGCTTAACCAAGTCAATGGCTGGTTTTACTTCTCGGCGTTGATCTGTAAATTCTGGTTCACCTACAATGAACTCTGCGTAGCTTTGTCCACTTTCTTGCCATTTCTTATATGTGTCAGCATCAAGAAAAGGCATTGTGGGGTCACCAGTTTCTGGGTCATACCCAGCAATAGAGTGATGCCTTGGGTGGGCAATACTACGACCTTTGTGGTCCCATATGAAGGTGTAGTTTCCTGCTGCTGCGCTGGAAATATCAGAGTAACGCTCTGATTGTGGGACTAAATTTTCCACTGCAGCTAAAATATGATCATGATTAAGAGCCATGGTCACATAGCCAACTATCTTATCATTTTTAACAACAGGTGTTGCCCAACGAACTATACCTACAAAACGCTTACCATTGGGATTTTCATCACCCACGTAGGCTGACTTTTCTGGTTCATAAGGTATACCTTTCTTCTCGGCAGCTTCAGGTGTATACATACCAATGATTTTGGTTCCTACATATTCACCAATAACGTCAGAAACGTATATTTCACCAGGCTTAAGCTCTTTTAGCTTCTCAAAATAATTCTCAGCCCTACAAAAGGTATTTTTCTTATCAGATACATCCTTCAGCTCAGGATCCATAACATCAGATGATGTAACTTTGATCTTTTCCTGACCATTTAAATCAATATAGGTTAATTCACGATAAATAGGGACAAATTCATATTCAAAATTGTCTGGCGGACGATAGCGATAACGAGTACTATTTTGTTCATTAACTAGGCTAATTTCTGGAGATTTTTTAAATTCAGTTGTGGGCACCCAAGATTTGCCATCTTCTGCAAGTTCCCATTTTCTTGGTTTAACAATACGCTCAACTTTATCTCGAATAAATACCTTAAAAGTTTCTTCACTGATGGGAATAGAAGATAAAATACGTAAATCAGTATCACGATTATATAAAAAGCTTGAAACACGTAGTGCCGTGTCCGTAGTCATACGCTCAATTTCTTCTGTGGCTCTATCATCAAGCGCTTCAACAGCATCACTAACGGCAATATCACCGGCATTAGCAAATTCACGCACAGCCTGCTGGGCCATATTTTCTGTACGTGTGCGCATTTCGTCTCCAAGGTTCACCGCTTGATTCCACGCCACTAGGGCAATAAGAATTAAGGGTACAACCTTAATCACAACAAATAGTAAAATTAACTTGGCACGCATGCCCAACCCCATATTGGTAAGAATTTTACCAATCCATGAAGAAGCGGCATTTATGGGCGAATTGTGAGATGAATTTGTATTTTTCATAATAAATACCAATTGCACTAGCACCCAGAGTGGATGAGTTAGACTTTAACGAAACACCGTGAATTAATATACACAAATACAATACGATTGTCACTAATATTTTGAGCAAAATTATATTTTTTTATCAAAAAAAATCTGTAAAATCACCACAAAAGAGCAAAAAATAATATATTGAGAGTGCTGACAAAGTCAGCACGACCGATAAATCAGGAATAGGCGGAGCTTTGCTTCGCCGTTAAGTGACTGATTTTCGTGCCTTACTGCCAAGACAGCTTGCCTGCCTTCGGCGGCACAAACGCCTGAAAGGGGGTTTGTCATCAGTCTGATATTGTATACTGTTTGTAAGAATGTTAAAAGAAAGCTGCTAAAATAGGGCTCAAAAAAATCGCTGGTAACATGTTACCGATACGTATTTTTGTACAATCAATTACATTAAGGCCAATGGCTATCATAATTATGCCACCAGTTGCACTTAGCTGCACCATAAGTGGTTCAGTAATAAAGCCAACTAAAACATTAGCAAGCAAAACAAAAATACCCTGATAAATAAATACAGAAAAGCCAGAAAATAATACTCCAATGCCTAGGCTAGCAGCCAAGATTATTGCAGCAAAAAAATCTATTATTGCTTTAGCATAAACAATATCGCGAACCCCTCGCAAACCTTCTTCAATGGAACCCAAAATGCCCATAGCACCGATGCAAAAAAGCAAAGAGCCATTAACCAAACCCTCTGTAAACCGTGGGTTTGAAGAGCCAACCATGGATTTAACTCTATCACCAATGCGGGTTAGCCAATCTTCAATATGCAAAAGCTCACCAATAATACTTCCACCCACAATACTAATAATAGTAAGCAAGGCATTTGTACCTTGAAGCGCTGACTGTACACCAAGCACTATAATGCAAAGACCAAGACCTTGAAAAACAAGCTCTCGCATCTTTTCTGGCATGCGTGCACCAAAAACCATGCCTAAAGCACCACCTAGAGCTACAGCAAGACCATTTACTAGAGCACCTAAGGGAAATATCATTGTGAAATTAAATCCTTAAACTTATCAGTAGCTATTAATATATTTTGCCATTGACCAGGCATAGGAGCTACAATTTCGGCCTTATCACCAAGCCATGGATTAAAATACCCAAACATAAGCCACGGACATTGTTTAGATAATCTTTTTTTGAAGTTTGTAAAGCCCATGGATGGCCCAAAATTAATTTGGCCAAGCAAATTAATATACATTTCTGGGTCAATATTTAAATTGCGCAGCTGAATAAAACTCACACCGCAACTACCAACCAAATCCACCAAGGCTTCCACTTCTTCTTCTGTGTCTGTAATACCTGGAAAATACAAAAGATTTAATGACACAAAAACACCTAATTTACGTGCTGCAATTATGGACTCGCGTACATTTTCAAGCTTATAGCCCTGAGGACGATAGTAAGCATTATACACATCTTCGCGCACAGAATTTAAACTAACTCTAAGCGAAGTAAGTCCTACTCTAGAAAGTTCAGCCACAGCATCTGGATACGAAGCATTAGAATTCAAATTCACAGTACCCTTACCACCAGCTTGCCTAAAAGTATGTACAGCTTCAATTAACAAAGGAGCTTGTGTTAAAGGTTCACCTTCACAACCTTGACCAAAAGAATATATAGGCTGTTGCTTTTCGTGAGCCTCATGATGACGCATAACTTCAACAATTTCAGCAACAGAAGGTGTAAAATCCATGCGACATTGTGGCGTTGTTACAATAGGTGAACCTTCATCTTGCAAAGAAATACAAGCTACACATCGCGCATTACACGCCCTTGATGTAGGTAACGGAGCCTCATATCTACCAAGAGCTAAATTCTTCGCTGCTGGACAATCATATTGCAATACACACTTATGCATAATATGCTGCATAAGGCGATTTTTAGGATATTGATTAATAATTTTATGGGCTTTACGAGCAATCTCCTTCCCAGCAACACGCCTAAACTCTTGCCTTGTATCAGAGTCAACTTTGCGCGCGCACACATAAAAACGCCCACGCGCATAACCCACAGCACCATAAGCAAATAAAGGCAAAGCAGGCGCATGCTTGTTGCTTACAAAAGCAGTATGAGCAGTTAGTGTGTATGCCGGTGCTCCAAAAGCAGAAACAGCTAAACTATCCAAAACCTCAGTAGTACCTGTTTTGGGGTCAAGCCCCACAGCATTGCGCCCAGGCATCATAAATAGTTCACTTTCTGGAGGTAATACTATAAGTTCGTCGGGGTGAGGCAACATCCATTCACGCCCTCGACGACACACCATAAGAAGTTGTGGATGTTCAAGAATGTTTCCATTTTCATCAACGGTCAAAAGACGTGGTCTAAGTGAGTTTTTGCTTCGCATAATAAATAAAAAAATTAAAATTTGATGGATTAAAGCTTAAATATTTCAATTGCACAATACATTATTTCATTAATATGATAACATATTTTTAGTCATCATTAACGTCATTTCAATTTTGTTTTTTAGGGCAAAATTTGCTAACAAGAAAATTTTCCAAAAAAAATTTTGCAAAACGAAATCACATATACTACCCAAAGCCTTCTATAAAATATACTTGCTTATATTAGGCTTGTTTGCTAGAATAACACCCATAAAATGCTTTTAGATTTTCCTTAACCAACAATAGAAAAACACAAAAGGTCACTTATGTCCATGATGATTTTTAGCACCCTCTTTTTTTTAGGCCTTTTTATTATGTTTTTCTTTATCTTGCGCAATCAAGATATTTTGTTAAAAACCGTGCGCAATGAGCTGGCCCAGACTAGGGCTAAATTGCACCTTGTTGAGATGCGCCTTGCAAGCTTAACCGGTGAAGAAGTTGACTCTAATTTACAAGATTTACAAATGAGTACCAAAAACTCATCACCCACAGTGCCCGACGATACAAAATTAGAATTGCGTCTTGACTCCCCTATAAACATTAAAGAAGAAAATAAATCTTAAAACCCAAAGCAAATCCTCTATACCCCAAGAGCAGCTTTTAAATAAATTTCTCGTAATTCTTCTTTCTGCATAACATCCGCAAACAACAAGTATATCTGGCGAAGCCATACTTTACGTACACTTGGTGCATTTTGCAAACGTGCATTAATAATCTCTTGTCTAGGTATGCTATGGATTAAATTACTTAAAGCCTGAGCACGATGTAGGGCGCGATGTTTTTTATCAATTTCCATAAGTCCTTGCTGTGCTAAACTTTGACGTACATTAGCATTAGCAAGTAAATACTCTATGCACTTGGCAGCATCTTTAGCATTGCCTGATTCATAAGTAACAAGGTGCTTTTTATTAATAAAAAGTTTATCTAAACCATGCCCCACTTGTGGCGTAACCAAAACACCGCCACAACCTAAAGCCTCAAACACCCTAAAATTCAAATCTTCATTTTCACAATGATTAAGCAAAACACGTCCCAAGGGAAACAGCTTTGCATAATTACCTTGTAAAACGTGCAAACTAGGCATGTACTCCTTAAGTTCTTCTATAAACTTCACACGCTTAGCTAAGTTTTCAGCATTGACATTTCCCACAAAAAGACAATCATGTTCTGGGGATATTTGGTCATTAGGAGCGTCAGTATCACGAGCAAAAGGAGGGCTCCACAAAATACGTTCAGACGCTAAGTTTTTATGTCTAAAAAAATCAACATGATCATGTAAGCTAACTAAGCATAGGTCAAAAGCTTGGGCATAATTTGCAAACCAGCTATGTATATGGCTATCAACAGCATAAAAAACAGTAAGACAAGGAAAATTCTCCATTCCCAAAACAAATGGTGGCAAACTTTTATCAGCCACAACCAAAACGTCAGGTTCATATCCAGCTATTTCTACAATTCTTTCCCAATTAAACACTTCAAATTCATTAAAGTTAAAATAGCGCACCTCAAAGCCGCACAAAGGTAAAGAGGTTTGAAAATAATCATGTCCTATCCAAAAAAGACGTAGCATAAATTATACCTGTAATTGTGTTGCATGATTAACCTAAACATTATATTATGGTGAAGGCGTATTATTGAAAAAAATAAATGGAACTTGTCTTAATAAAGAAAAATCTTTGATTACAATAAAAACAATTTTATCGCACACAACATTTAAATTACAGTACCTTATGTATGAATAAGCGTCAAGCACCTATGACCAAACATACACAAAAAAACATATTTTCCTTTTACTCCTTACACATTGGGCGTTGGTGTATGTATATTTTAATAAGCTTAATACTTTTAGTTTTATTGGTTTTTTCTGGATTGTCTCTTTTTTTGTATAAAAACCCTGAGGCACTGTCTAATTATATTACCACAAAAATAAAAGCACATACCGCTGTTGAAGTAAACTTTTCTTCAGTGGATGTAACCCTATTCCCCTTACCAGCCCTTGCTTTCAGCGATGTGACCATAGAATATGAACAGCTAAAGCTTGACATTGCATACGCCACAGCAAGACCTGCCATTTGGCCTTTATTTAAAGGAAATTTTGCCATAGGCCATGCGTCTTTATTGCGACCTAATATTTCTGGAAATATTGCTAATGCCAATAAAAAACAAGAGTCACCTGAAAGTTCCCAGATAAGCACCATAGATTATTTACAAAATAATCCCATCTTGCTACCCATACCCACTATGCTTTGGGGGTGCGATTTAGACATTTTAAATGGTAATGTAGATTTAATTCAAGACAATACACGCATTATTATTGAAAACATACGCGCAGATATAAATATTAACCGTCATGGACATACCAATGCATCCATTAATCTTGACTCAAGTGAATTAATAGAAAACAAATCTGTACTAATACACACAAATGCCTTGGCCTTTGAAGTAGATGGCATACAGCCACAAGGCAATTATGATCAACTAACTCTTAGCCTTAATACCAAGGTAAATATTCCAGACGCACTAGAACAAGTAAAAATTGACCTAACATGTTCTATGCAATCCACAGGCACAGCCAATGAAAATTATTTAACAAACATGCTAGACATGCTCAATGCTTCTTTAAGTATTGAGGGTAATATCATATGGCATAAGCAAGCCATACCCTTTGCAATTATGGGTGATTTAAGAGGGCATGCAGATGCATCTCTGGAGTTTATCAATACTCATGTAGAATTAGATCGCGATAGTCTAGTCTTAAACGCCACCCTAAATAATGTATTTTCCAAAAGTCCCTCCTTGGATGGACACATTGACCTTGAGCGTCTTAGCCTTACACAATGGTTTGGGTTTGCAAGAAATCTACCCCCTGGACTTCAAAAGACTTTAGATCATATTACTGATGGCGAATTACAATTTAGCATTGATGAAAACAGTCTTAAAGTACCTCATATTAAAGCCAGTGCTGTAGATGCCAATTTTACAGGTAAGGGTGGTGTATCTAGCTGGAAAAAAATAATAGTTTTTCTAGACCTCATAGCACCAGATGTCTCTTTATTAAAGGCTTTTCCTGAGACTGAAGGTGTTGAAGTTACGGCACCATCCTTCCCCTATCCTCCCCTCACTCCCATACCAGGAAGCATAGAAGCCATAACTTCCAGCGGGCCAACTATTGATTATGATATCAATATAGGTGCCAAAAGTGTAACGACCTGGGATCTTACTGTTAATAATGTAGCATTTAAATGCATACCTGCAGATGGGCCAAAGACTAATCCTAAAAATCATCCCAATGCTGTGTTACTAGATATTGGCATTGGCAAGTTTTATGGTGGGCGTGGTGAATCTAAGACAATACTTTTTAGAACTGAAGACAATCGTTCTGGTTATGACATTACGGCCATTTTGCGTAATGTAAATGCAAAAACTCCTCTTGAAATACTTGCTGGGCGAGAAATCATGGGTGGTCAACTTTCCTTAGATGCATCAGTTTTGTCTTATGGAAAAAACTTAGGACAATTTTTAATTAGTAAGCAAGGTGAGGTATCATTACGTGTAGATAATGGATATTTTACCAGTAAGGAAAAAAATCGCACAAACTTTACCAAATTTGATGCCGCTGGAAAATTTGACTCTGCCCCATTAACCAGAAAAATGGTTAAAAATATGCCTGAAATTTTGCGTTATAATGGGCAGTGGGCTACCAACCTCAAAAGGTCAGATTTACTTATAGAAAGCAACTTAAACGGCATACTTACATTTGCAGGCAGAAACTATACCGATCTCATATTTAGTAATGTACCTAGTAAAACTGTACTTATTATACAACCTGAACTAAGCACTCTGAAGCAAGAATTAATATCAGATATTAACGGTGACTTATCGCTAAATACGCAAAAAAGCACTACCAGTTTAAGTTCAGCACATATTAACTTTAGGGATTTTGCAAACTTAAGTCTGACAGGTGATATAGCACTTAATTACATTAATGACTTAGAATGGCATGCCAATTTAGATGCAAGTACCGAAGAACTCTCAATCCTGCTTGCAAAATTAAGTAACGATGGTAAAAGTCCTCTGGCTAGCACTGCCCCCCAAAAACTGCGCATGCAAAGCAGTATAACCAGTGATGCAAAAAAAACACAAATTAATAATCTTAAAATTGAACTGGGTGACATGTCTGCCAGTGGCAGTATTCATAAAACTTTAGGGACAAAACCAAGTTATGACGTTAAATTAAAATTTGGTTTACTTGATTTGGATACATTGTTTTTAAACCCAGATGCAAAGAAAGTTAAAACCACAAATCAAACTAAGCCTTGGTCTTTAGCTTGGCTTAGAGATAACGATGCTAGCGGAATAATAGATATCGAAGTATTGCGTATATATAAAACCAACGCTACCGCCGTGCATATCCCTATCAGTATGAGTGATGGAACACTAAATATTAAACCATTTGTAAGTTCATTCTATGGAGGTCCTGCACGTATTAATTTTATGGGTAAGGCTGTAAATGATGCTTTGCACATTCAAGGCGGTGTTGAAGTAGATAAAGCTGATATGCTACCCTTAAGCAATGATCTAAAACTCGAAACTATTATAGGTGGTAAGGGGTCAATATGGCTTTCGGCTCAAGGTGTTTTAACTAATAGTAATACTATTTTACCGCTACTTGATGGTACATGGCGTATAAAGATTGATAATGGTTTTTTCCAAGCTAAGCAAAAAGAAGGTACAGTTGTAAAACAGCCTACAATGATTGATGAAATGCAAGATGCTGGGCCCCTATCCAATGGTATATTATATAGTAAAAATCTTGTTATAAAAGGTCCTGGTCTTAATGTAACTGGTAGCGGTAAGGTTGATTTAATTCAATCCAAGCTTGATATGAACTTAGTAGCTTCCATGTCTGGTATTAATAATATAAAAGTACGCTATTATGGAAATCTAGACGATCCCCAACGCGATATCCATACAGGTTCACTTATTGTGGGTGCATTAAGCACTTTTGGTACTGGTATTTTTGATATTATTGGCGGTGTTTTTGATGGTTTATTTAGCTTATTAAAGCCAAAAAAATAATAACTTAAAGCGAGCATTTATGGACAGATTTCTCAAAAAAACCTTGCCCAATGCTAAACCCATAGCAACCACAATATTTGACCTCTTAAAATGCGGTCCTGGTCCATCATCATCACATACCATAGCTCCCATGAAAGCTGCATTTAATTTTTTAGAATTTTGCAATATAGAAAAACCTAGCCAACCTCATGCTTTTAAAGTTCATTTATTTGGGTCATTAAGCGCTACAGGTCATGGACATGGAACACATATTGCCATTATAGCCGGTCTATTAGGGCACGAACCACAAAAGTGTCCACCTCATTTACTCAAAGAAATTACCCCTGAAAAAATATATAATCAAGAAGTGGCAGGTCAAGAAATATCTGTTAATATAAATGATGTAATATTTGAAAGTATTGAGAAAAAATTTGAGCATGCCAATACCATGATTTTTACCCTTGTCGATAAAAGTAATACTATTTTACTGGAAAGGGAATATTATTCATTAGGTGGTGGATTTATTGCGTTTAAGGGACAAAAACTAGAAAAACGCGGCAAGCCGAAGCATAAATATAATTCAATGACTCAATTACAAGAGATTATAGAAGAAACTGGACTAAACCTACATGAAGTGCTTATTGAAAATGAAATGAGTATTACTGGTCTAAGTCGTAAACAAATTAATAACCAACTAGATGAACTAATTGAACTTATGCTGCAAAGTGTTGAACGTGGTTTAAGTCAAGATGGCCTCCTACCTGGTTCATTAAAAGTCAGCCGCCATGCAAAAAATCTTTATGCAAAGGCTCTTAAGTGTTCACGTGAACCCGATAAGTCTATTATGCTTATTAACTCCTATGCCTTTGCCGTTGCTGAAGAAAATGCCGATGGTGGAGTTATAGTTACAGCTCCTACTTGTGGAGCAGCTGGAGTTATTCCGGCTCTATTATATAACCTTAAGCATGATGTAAATGTGGGGCATGTATCATTGCGTGAAGGGCTTTTGGCTGCCGTGGCCATTGCATTCTTGGCTAAACACAATGCTGCCATAGCTGGTGCTGAGGTGGGATGCCAAGGAGAAATTGGAGTTGCATCTGCCATGGCCGCAGCCATGCTTGCCTATATTAATGGACATGATGCTGAAATTGTAGCCAATGCAGCAGAAATTGCCTTAGAACATCACCTTGGGCTAACTTGTGATCCCATTGCGGGCTTAGTGCAAATTCCCTGTATTGAACGTTGTGCTATAGCTTCAATAAAAGCATATAATGCTTACTTATTATCCATTACACGTTCACCAAAAACGCATAAAGTTTCTCTTGATTGTAGTATTAATGCTATGAATGAAATTGGACGTGAAATGAGTTGTAAGTTTAGAGAGACAGCCCTTGGAGGTTTGGCAACATCATATATTAACTGCTAGTTTTGCACTATAAGCTTAAAATGGCAAAGCTTCTCCCAAGCATTGCAACAATTCATCAAGTCCAATACCTTGCATGGCAGAAATGGGTATGGCATGTGGGTAGGCTATGCGCAAAATTTCTTGCTCCTCTTCATCTAACATATCCCACTTATTTAATGCTAAAACTAAGGGTATATCTTGAAGCCCCATATCACATAATACATCATTCACTGAAGCTATTTGTTGCTCAAAGTAAGCATGAGAAACATCAGTTACATGTAAAAGCACATCAGCTGCTTCTAATTCCTCCAAAGTAGCCCGAAATGAATTTTTTAATTCATCTGGTAGGTTACGAATAAATCCCACTGTATCAGCTAAGATTACTTCTTGCTCTTTAGGAAAGCGCAAGCGCCTTGTAGTAGGGTCAAGAGTTGCAAACAACTTATTTTCTGCAATAACCTCTGACTTGGTCAAAGTGTTCAGCAAAGTAGACTTTCCGGCATTGGTATAACCAACTAAGGCAATGAGTGGCACACTTTGACGTGAACGCCTAGCCCTAGTAAATGCACGTTGTTTTCGTAATCCATCCAGCTCTTTATTAATTTTAGAAATACGATCTCGAATGCGACGACGATCGGTCTCAAGTTTAGTCTCACCAGGACCACGCCCACCAATGCCACCCATAAGCCTATCCATGGCTCTATTCTTACCCACAAGGCGTGGCTGAGTATACTTTAATTGCGCCATCTCCACTTGTAATTTACCAGCCCTGCTAACGGCATGCTGAGCAAATATATCCAATATAAGTTGAGTTCTATCTAAAACCTTGCGCTCTGTAATATCTGCTAAATTATGCAATTGCACCGGAGAGAGCTCCCCATCAAAAATTAAAACCGAGGCATGACCTTGCAAAGCTTGTACCTCAAGCTCAGACATCTTGCCTCGACCCATAATAAATTTAGGGTTTAACTTACTCACCCGCTGTACCATTTTACCAACTACATTAAGTCCAGCTGTACGCGCAAGTTCAGATAATTCTTCTAAATGCTGTTCTTGAACCAGACGTGGAGCAATGCCCACAGAAATTAACATGGCTCTATCACCATCGCCAGTTTCCCTGGCGTGTTCAAACTCTCGCCCAAGTTCTTCTTCCAAGGCTTCAGCCACATCAGCAAAATTTACTTGGGCATTATGCCAAGGTTTGGCTGCATGTACCATATATGGTTTTTGTTCAGGATTTGGCGGTAAAAGATGAGCATATTGCCACTGCACCGGTTCACCATATGGGCTAACACTAAGTACACAAATGGCATCAAGACGCAAAAATAGCATATCCATGAGGTCTTCTTGCGAAAGTAAATCCACACCTAGATGAGTATGCAAAAGGCGCAAGCCACGCAAACGACCAGCACCGCTACGCCCTCTAGATAGTGCAGGAATAAGTATACTTCCAAAATCACCAACAATAACCAGCTCAACCCTTCCACGCCTATCAAGCAAAAGGCCAAGCTGGCGCCCCAAAACATGTGAGAGTGCCGCAAGCTCCTTGGCTTGTTCAGCACTAAAGGCCTCATGTTGAGGGAAGCGCCGCGCCTTAAGATTGTTTAAAGCCCTGAGCTGGCTTGGCTTAAGACCTTGTATGTTACCTTCAACCTTGGCTATGACACATCCTCCTGCCCAAGATATGAGCTCACCAATGCATCATAACGTGAAGTTTCTTCAAAGGTTTTTACTGCCATATTTTTACGAAATTCAAGGGCCACTTGCATATTATTTTTACGCATTTCACTCATGGCTTCGCGATAATACTTGCTCGCAGGCAAAACCAAAACACTATGATAATTTTTTGCTGCAGCCCTAAGCATACAAGGGCCACCAATGTCTATTTCTTCCACTGCTTGCAAAAGCGAAAGCTTACGTTGTACGGCGCCTGCAAAATCATATAAATTGACACATACCAAATCAAATGGTTTGATACCCATATCAGAAATACTTTGCATATGTTCAACATTGTCCTTATCAGCCAAAATACCGCCATGCATATGTGGATGCAATGTTTTTACTCGCCCACCCAATATCTCTGGAAATCCTGTTACGGAACTTACTTGGGTAACTGGTAAACCTTCGGCCTCTAAAAATGCACAAGTACCTCCCGTGGAAACTAATTCCACACCATTTTCTACCAAAAAAATACCAAATTCCATAAGGCCAGTTTTATCTGTAACTGACAATATAGCTCTCTTAACTTGCAATAATTCCATATATTTTCTCCTTATGAACTTTAATCACTACGCGCGTTTATCCTTGTATAAAATCACTATTTATTACTGCATATTATTTCATATTATATATAATTAAAATCATACCTTAGTATATTAAAAAACATTAACACCGCAATCTTAAGATTAAACATAAAAAAATCAATTACGAAAATTATCACATGCTCTTCAAAATGCCAAGGTCGAAAATGCATGAGCATTTAGAATTTTTCTATTAATACATACTTTTCTAAATTTATTTGAAGCAGAATACATTTTCAATCTTGGCATTTTTAGTAGTATATGATAGGAGACTGATGTTACATCGGTAATACTTTTTTATTAACCTGTACTTAAAAAGGAAATTTTGGAATGAACGACAAACATGAAGGATATGTATTTGATATTCCATATGAAAGCCATTTTTATCGTGATTTAAACCCTAAACAAATTGAAGCAGCACTTTGGTTTTCCGGCTTAAGTCTACCCAAGCGCGAAGCTCATGAGCCTTTACGCTATTTAGAGCTTGGCTATGGTCAAGGCATGAGCTTAAATATAAATGCAGCCACCAGCCAAGATGAATTTTGGGGTACAGACTTTAACCCCAACCACACTATCGCAGCACAAAACATTGCTAGGCACTCAGGTACAACTTGTAATTTCTTAAATGACTCATTTGAAGAACTTTATGCCAAATCACAAGCTGGCCTATTACCTCAATTTGATATCATTGCCTTACACGGTGTTTGGTCTTGGATTAGCTCAGAAAGTCGAGATTATATTTTACATATTATTTCTCGTAACCTAAAAGTTGGTGGTGCAGTATATATTAGTTATAATTGCATGCCTGGCTGGGCTAATTTTACTCCTTTACGTGATTTACTCACTTATCATGCTAAAACGCAAAATGCCTCTGCAAATACCCACACCAAGGTTAAAGAGGCCTATAGCTTTGCATCTAAACTTAAAGATTTTAATGCCCTATATTTTGCAACAAACCCAAGTGCCACTGCAAAGTTTAATAATATTGCTGATAAATCTATTTCATATATTGCGCATGAATACTTTAATGAAGACTGGTATGTTCCGTACTTTAAGGATGTTGCTACCGAGTTAGAAAAAGCAAAGTGCATTTTTGCCACCAGCACAAGATTACTCTCAAGAGTTGACATGGCTTTACCTGCAGAACTACGTCAATATTTAGCTGAAATCAAAGATACAAATTTGCGTGAAACAGTGCGCGATTATGCCCTAAACACCCAGTTTAGAACAGATATTTTTGTCAAAGGTTACATGCCACGTGTATCTCAAAACGAACAAGCCGACAATATTACTTTTGCTCTATGCACGCATAAAGAAGCCATTTCATATGAAATAAACGTACCTACTGGCAAATTACAACTTAAGGAAGAAGCCCACAAGCCTATAATAGAATTCCTTGCAAGTGATAATTACAAACCTAAGAGCATTGAAGACATACAAAATGCACTGCCTGATTTAAACCAGCAGAATATAATGCAAAGTATTTATCTATTTTTTGCAGCTAATATTTTACATTTTGCTACTGATGCTGCCAATATTAAAGATGAGCAAAAAGATACCTCGCGTCGCTTTAATACTGCAATGCTAGCGCAAACCATGCGTGGAGCTTCTCCACATACTTTAGCTTCACCTGTTCTTGGTGGCGGATTTATGACCAATACCATAGAAATTCTTTTCTTAGCAGCCTTACAGCAAGGCCTAGAAAGTCAAACCGAGCGTTGCAAATGGGTATATGACATGATGCAAAAGCAAGGTCGTCATATGAAAAAGGAAGACGCAATTCTATCTGAAGAAGAAAGCATTACCAAACTACAAGAAATGATTACACAGTTTGAGAAAGAACGCCTACCCTTAGTACAAGCGTTAAATATTGAACTAAACTCATTGAATTAATAATTTAAAGCACTGCCCTCTATGTAAACATAGGGGGCAGAAAACCAATTTAGTTATATCATTTTTTTAATGGCATCTTACATTACTTACATAAGAGCCATATCTTACTCAACGCTTTCTGCTTTTTTATTACGCTTTTTAATGTAGAGCACTACCACAGAAAATAATACCAAAACTACAATAGATACAATAAATGCTAAGGGATTATCTTTAACATTGGCTGCACTATGCCCTAAATACACATACACAAATGTACCAGGAAGCATGCCAAGAAATGTAGCTATAGTATAGTGCAAATATTTTATCCCAATAATACCAGACAGATAATTTACAGCACCAAAAGGAAAAACTGGAATAAGTCTAGCATACATCATAAATATAAAGGCATTGTCCTTAGCTTTTTTAGCAGCTTCGTCAACAAAGGAGCCAGATTTAAGACGTTTCGTTATAAACTCTTCACCTAAGAATTTTGCTAAGAAGTATGAAAGCTGACAACCAATATTAGAAGCAATAACAGTTAAAATAAGCCCCCACCAAAATCCAAAAAAAGGCCCAGAAATTAGCGTAAAGGCCGAAGCTGGAAACAAAAAGGTTACAGAAACAGCATAAAGAACCACAAAAACAATAGGCGCATAAGGTGAAGCCTTTATGGAGTCTAAAAACTCCAGCATGGCATCAACATTAAACACATCACGAAAATAAAACAAGAGTGCCGCAACAACTAAGATTATGCCAATAACAATAATTTTTTTCACGACTTACAACCTTTTTATTTTTTTTATAAATTCGCTACGCCTAATTTTTTCCATGCACTCACTACGCACAATTTTTTTAAGTAAATCTTTTTGCCATGCCTTCGCTCTTGAAGCAAAGTCTTTATAGGCTATGGATTTAACAATTTCACCCTGAATAGGATATTGATATATCACAGAAAATAATGCTGATAGTTTCATTTTTTTGGTTACTAATAATGAAAGTATGGGGAGCATCTCTCCAGCTTTATCCCCCATGATAGTAGCTCCAATTACACGTGCCCTTCTATCAAGAATAACCTTCACAAAGCCATGACGATCATTTTCAGCCTTGGCGCGGTCATTGGCATCGATGGGTAAAATTTGTGTAGTATATTTAAGGCCTTTTTTACGCACCTCATCCTCTAAATATCCCACATGAGCAACTTCCGGTGCAGTATATGTTGTCCAAGCTATTTTGTAATAATCTGTTTTAAAAATAGGATAAAGTAGCGCGTTTTTAGCTACTATTTCCGCTTCATAAGAAGCAGTGTGTGTAAAGAGATAACCACCCTTCACATCACCGCAAGCAAAAACGTTAGGCACTGTGGTTTGTAAATACTCATTAACCTTAATATACCCACGCTTATCAACTCCAATCCCAACCCCTTTAAGGTTAAGATTTTTAGAATTTGGTACACGCCCAACGGCAATAAGCAGGGCATCAGCTGTTAAGTGTTCAACTTGGCCATTGCATTCGAGCTCAAATTTAATGCCATCCCCATCTGGTGCAACACTTTTAATGCTAGTTTTAAAATGTAACTTAAGGCCGTCGTCTTCCAAAACTTTTTGCATTATTGGAGCAACTTCTGGCTCATCGCGCACAAATAATTTATCATCACGAATAATCATATGTGTTTCACTGCCAAGGTTAGCAAAACCCTGCCCAAGCTCAAGCCCAATGGGACCTGCACCTAAAACCACAAGTTTTTTTGGTAATACCTCAAGGTCAAAAATATTTTCATTGGTATAATATTTAATTTCATCAAGCCCATCTATTTCTGGCATGGCTGGACTTGAGCCGGTAGTAATGGCAATATTTTTTGTGCTATAAATTTTTCCATTTACCTTAACTTCATTGGCAGAAACTAGTTCACCATGCCCTAGTTCAACCTGCACCCCAAGACCAGTAAAACGCTCCACAGAGTCATGCGGAGCAATCTCTGCGATAACATCTTTAACTCTTTGCATGACAGCCTTAAGCGACACTTCTGGCTGTGCTGTTGTTATACCATAATCTTGAGATGATTTAATTTGCTTGGCAAGATGCGCCGATTTAAGGAAGGTTTTGCTAGGTACGCAACCATAGTTTAAACAGTCGCCACCCATTTTATGATTTTCGATAAGTAATGTCCTTGCTCCCATATTTGCAGCCACTGCCGCAAGAAATAGGCCACCACTGCCAGCACCAATAATTGCTAAATCAAAATCATATTTCATAATAAGCCACGCAATAGTTAAGGTTAATCAACAATCAATATAACCGCAAAAATCTAATACAAGCCAAGAATATAGTATTTGAGTTTAAAATTCAAGACTTAGTATTTTTTTGTAGATTTTTGTGCAGTCAATATGTCGACTAACTTAATGCTGCTTATTATTTTATTCAAGCATGCTAAGTAAGCGTGCTACGCGCTCAGGGTCAATACCATTATGAGCATTTAGCATATCTTGAGAGTTATGCTGAACTTGCTCAAGAGCTAAACCAGCTTGGTCATCACTTAGCTGTGTTGGTCTTGGAGCAGCTTGACTTGGCAAGGCATGGGCTGCTTGGGCAGAAACTACCACACTGTCATGTGCGATAACGTCTTGATTTAGAATAGGAGTTGGAGTGCGAAATGCACTAAAGGCCGCTGTACGGTCTTGATTGACTGAAAATATTGGACGACTAATTTGCTGAGACATAAATCACTCCTTGTAAAAACGAGAATTCAACATGAAACTACTGTGCCGCATGCAAGAGCTGCAATATGGACAATTTTTCCATCCAATATTTCCAATGCAAATTAGATACCAAAAAAACCTACAAGCCTAACTTTTTACTGTTAGACTTGTAGGTAATAATAAAAACAAATTTTAAATAGTCTTAAAAAACTATTTTCTATGCGGCTTAAGGTCTTCTAAAAATTCATTACGCACTTCAAAACCAAGAGCAATTGCTTTATCTGCAGCTTCCACAGAACGAGCAAACTCACCTAGTTCAAAAAAAGCTAAAGATAAATTATTCCATGCCGGAGCAAAGTTTGGCTCGCGCTTTATAACCTCATTACAAGCTTCTTCACAGGCCTTATAATCGCCTTGCATGAAATAAGCAGTGGCAAGCGCATTATGAGCTTGAATAAAGCCTGGCTCCCATTTTATGGCTTTTTTCAATGCAGAGATGGCCTTATCTGGCTCACCACGTTGCAAATGCACAAAACCAATATTACCCCAAGGCACAGGGAATTTAGCCCTACAATTAGCTGCTTCTTCATTATAACGTAAGCAACCATCCAAATCACCACGCTCAAGACAAATACCCCCAAGCTGAACAAAAGCCTCAGCCAAACGAGGAGAGTGACGTACCGCTGTCAAAAAACTATCTTCAGCACCAACGAAATCACGTTTGCTAAGTAAAGCTAGACCTAAGTTATAATGATGATTAGCACATTGCTCGAATTTTTCAATTTCATGTTTTAAATCGGCAATATATTCATCAATGTCGTCATATGTTTTCTTCATTTTTTATAAGTCCTTCCTTTTTAAGTAAGTCATGATACCAAAGGCAAAAATCAAAAATGCCCAAATATTTATCATCACGATTAACCACACCCAAGGCGCATTCCAAAGCCCCGCGCCCATAATCATTACTATAATGACCTTTTTGGGCCGCCACTTGCAAAAATTCTCGTACCAATTGCTGAGTTGTGCGTTTAGTAGCATCTAAACGAATATCTAGAGGATCATTGGGTTTTTGAAATGGGTCCCAATTATCATAGCCAATACGATCAATAAACTTGCGCCGTCTTGGATGCATTTTTTCATAAATATTTCGTTTAATGGCTTCTTGCTCTTCTGTAAGGTTTTGAGGAGTACCATCACGAAAAACTGATGCAGGAATCATCTCAAGCATAGACTTATTCCTTTTTAGCAGCTCCAATACCTAAGTATTGTTCATTATAATTTGTCATCAAAGCCATAGACATGGGTACATATACTAAATGTAACTCTTTAAAACGGCTCTTTACAGCTTCTGCAATATCACGCGAAAGGCCATCTAGACGCTGCTGAATGGCATTCATATTTACAGTGGGATAATCATTTCCCTTACTAAATTTCGTTTTTCCACAAACATGGCCCGTGCCATTTATATTTAAAGGAACACCATAAAGACGGCATGTTATAGGACGTTTTTCATAGAGCATACATCGTAAATCTGCATTGAGCAAAGGACAAGGAAGGCGCAAGCGAGCTGCACTCTCCATTATATCTTCAGCAGGTTGTCCTGCTTTAGATGCACTATAAAATTCGCGCTTCATGCGCACAGCCTTACGATCAAGCTCTGAGGCCAAAGTTAAAATATCAGAGCGCTCCTTGCCATAAGGAATAGTATTGGCAAAGGCCTGGTTTATATACATAGCCTCAACCAAAGAAAGATCAAACAAGGCATTGCAACAATCACTACAGCCAGGCTCACAAGTAACACATTCAGTATGCGCACCACGAATATGAGCAAAAATACTATCTACTTCAGCAACTAAGGCTTCATAGCGCACAAAAATATCAGAAAGGTCAGGTATCATAAATAATTCTTCTAAAAATTGTTAATAAACCACTATGACAATACAAAAACTTAATTTCTAGCTACAAACTTATACCTAAAAATAACTGTGTAAACATGTAATTTTATTAGAATGCCGTCGAGCGCACAAAACGCCCGACGGCAATAAATCTGTTTGGGCCATAAAAGAAATAATACTTTTTATTCCATTGGCAATAGCCTACAAAAAAAATAAAGCTATATAATCAATATTCCTTCATAGGCCCCAAGAAATTGTATCAAATTACATTTCTTCTACAGAAACAGCACCAGTTTCACAAACCTCAACACAAGATTCGCAACCTAGACATTCATCTTCGTTTACTGGAGCGGACTTGCCATCTTGAAGTTCATACACTTCTACAGGGCAAACGTCTATACATTCGCCACAGCCAGTACATTTGTCAGCGTCAACACTTACATTCCAACCCATTGTTTCCTCCAATGTTTGCTCAAGGTGATACATAGTATCCTTTAAGCATAATGATTTGATTTGCAAGATTTACAACCTTGCACGAAATGCATATCTTTAGGGCCTAAAGGTGTCAAGTCTTTGAGACAGTTTTTATTGTTTATGTGTAATATATAAAATATTTTACTGTAATATCAGCCAATTAAATAGATATTTTTTCAACACAGTATTTGTGCAGTTGTCATTATGCTTTAAGCTGTGTAGAATAAAAAATATTTTCCATAAAAACATTAACGTACTTCAAAGGTAGCTATGCAAAACGCACTAGACAAAATCATTTCAAACATCAAGCCTGTGAATTTTAACTTAAAACAAAATGCTCAAGCGCATTTAGACAATCTAACCAAACCCCAAGGAAGTCTTGCCCGCCTTGAAGAGTTGGCAGCACAAATTTATTGCATTCAAAATGCGCCAAATCAAATTGTTGTCGATAAGGCGCGTATGTTTACTGTGGCAGCAGACCACGGCATAGTAGCAGAAAAAATTGCATCCTACCCCCAAGAAGTCACAAGGCAAATGGTATTAAATTTCTTGGCTGGGGGAGCTGGTATTAGCGTTTTATGTAAGCTTAATCAAATAGATCTTAGTGTAGTTGATTCTGGATGTGTTGGTGGTCCATTTCAAGCCCATGAAAGTTTAATAGATTTGCGCCTTGGTGATGGCACTGCTAACTTTGCCAAAGAGCCTGCCATGAGTAGACAATTATGCTTAAAAGCCCTACATAATGGTTTTGAACTTGCTACAGATGCAGCAAAAAAAGGATATAAAACCATTGGTATAGGAGAAATGGGCATTGGAAATACTACAGCTGCCACGGCTATTTTTTGTGCCATATTTAACCTTGACCCTAAGCATGTAGCGGGACCAGGGGCCGGAGCTAGTGCTGAACTGATTGCGCATAAAGCTGAGGTAATCAAGGAAGCTTTAAACTTACACAGCAATATACTGTCTAGTGGTGATGGTATTGATATATTGGCCTGCGTTGGCGGATTTGAAATTGCTACCATGGCTGGTATTATACTTGGTGCGGCACACAATGGCTGTATATTGGTTGTAGACGGTTTCATTTCCAGTGCAGCTTACGTGGCTGCAAGACATATATGTCCTGAGGTTGAAGGATACTGTATTCTATCGCACACATCTGCTGAACCAGGCTATACGCACATATTAAAAGAACTAAATACTACTCCCTTACTAAATTTAGGCTTGCGCCTTGGCGAAGGAACTGGAGCAGCTATTGCTATACCTTTATTAAGGGCAGCGGCCACCATTTTTAATGATATGGCAACATTTAGTGATGCAGGTGTCACAGGTGAAACATGCCATTAAATAGCCCACCCACCCTTGAAGTTAAAAAGCTTACTCGCAACTTTACAATTCAACGTGGTATCTTGAGTGAACAAGTCACGTTGCGTGCTGTAAATGATGTTGATCTTTGCGTAAATGAAGGGCAAAGTCTTGGGTTAGTTGGGGAGTCAGGTTGCGGTAAATCAACGCTTGGACGCATGATTGTAGGTTTGCTTGCACCATCATCAGGTCACATACTTATGCATGGCCAATCATTATATGATGAACAAGGTAAACTTAAGCTAAATAATATGGCTCAAATGGTTTTTCAAGATCCATTTTCATCACTTAATCCACGTCTATCCATTGGGCATTCCATTGCAGAGCCGCTTATAGTACAAAAAGTAGAAGCCAAGGATCGCCAAGAACGCATGTTAGAAATGCTTAATTTAGTCGGCCTGTTACCAGAACAGGCTAAAAGATATCCGCATGAATTTTCTGGCGGACAACGGCACCGCATTGCCGTAGCAAGGGCCTTAATTACTAATCCTAAAGTTTTGGTTTGCGATGAACCAGTTTCAGCTCTTGATACCTCTGTACAAGCCCAAGTGCTAAATTTATTGCGTGACGTACAAGAAAAGTTTAAGCCAGCTTGTGTATTTATTTCACATGACCTTGCTGTAGTTGGTTTTATATGTGAGCGCATGGCAGTTATGTATCTTGGATCTGTGGTGGAGCTAGCCTCACGTGAAGATATTTTTGAACGCGCAGCCCACCCATATACCGAGGCTCTGCTTGCTTCCATTCCATCCCATGACCCAGACAAACATATTACAAAGGCACCCTTAAGTGGTGAGTTACCAAGTCCTATAAACCCACCTAGCGGCTGTACATTTCATCCACGCTGCAAAAGGGCCTTAGACATATGCAAGCATGAACTGCCCAAATGGTATGAACTAAGCAAAGACCATAAGGTACGCTGTCACCTTTATGGTTAATGGTAATTGTTAAGAATCATAGCCCAAGGCTTTATTAAGCTCTACTCCGCCATGTTCAGCAAAAATTTTCTCAACTCTATCTGACCATATTTCGTCAGTAGATGAAAGCTTACCTGAAAATGTAAGTGTTTGTTTACCTGTGGACTCATTTAAAGCTGAAATAATTACATCCTTATCAACATTAAGAATGCTAGTAAGATTTTGTATGGATGCATTATTTTCTTTATCTTCAGCAACTAAATCTTCAAAAAGTACTACAGTCTCAGGATATGCCTGAACCCACTGAACAATACTTTTCGTCACATTAAGCATATAAGTAAATTCACCAGATTGCATAAAGGAATATAAAGCTTCTTCAGTACAATCCATGCCCAACCATCCTTCACCACTTGTATCTCTTTTTTGCCTATAGCGCATAAGGGAAACAAGGGCCACACGCAACTCACGCACAGAGCAAATTTTGGTTTTAAAACTCAAATCTTCATTCCAACTAAAGGGTAAATGCCCCACCACAAATTGTCCTGGTTGAACTAAGTGCGTTTGAATGTATGATGATACCTTATAATAAGTAATTGTCTGGTCAGAAAATTTATTAAAATCTAATGCTCTTGAATCTGTTAAAGTATCCCCTGCGTGAAAACCTGCGTTTTGATATGAAAGCTTACGCAGCATACTTTCAAGCAGGTATGTGCCTGACTTTGGCAAAGTAATTACAAATAATGGGGGACGATTACTTAAATTTTCTAATGGCTTTTGAAAACAAATCCTGCCCTCACTTGTTCTTTCAAGTCTTAATCTTAGTGGAGGCACATTCATGGTGGGGATATAAATATCACTATCTTTATCAAAGTTCATCATGGCATTAAAAAGTGCAATTTGTAATTCATTAATATGTGAAATTTGATTATTAATCATGATGTTTTGTTTTACATTGGCATCATGTACTCGGTGCAACTCTCGATGTAACTCGCGGTAAAATTCCGATAAAATAACCTCTTGCACTTGGTTTAAATGTGCGGTCACTGTTTCTTGTAAATGCGTTGTACCGCAAACTTTACGTATCAGGTTTAATATATATTTTTTCATAACACCCACCACCTCTATTACAATCACTTTTAAACAAGTCAGGTGATTACACTAAATTATTTACTATATACCATTTATATTATCTTAAAATACAGATTAGTTGTATCCTAAGGCTTTATTAAGTTCGACCCCACCATACTCAGCAAAAATCTCCTCAACTCTATCTGACCATATGTCGTCTATAGATGAAAGCTTACCTGAAAATGTAGGCGTTTGCTTGCCAGTGGACTCATTTAAAGCTGAAATAATAGCATCCTTGTCAACATTAAGAATTGCACTAAGATTTTGAATAGATGCATTATTTTCTTTATCATTAGTAATTAAGTCTTCAAAACGCACTACGGTTTCAGGATATGCCTGCACCCATTTCGCCATCTCCTCAGCTGCTCCAAACATAAACGGACGTTCTCTAGATTGGATAAATTGGTATAAAGCTTCTTCTGTATTGCCAAGTCGCATCCAACCGCCGCTGACTTGATCCCTTTTTTGCCTAAAGCGCATTAAGGAAACCAAGGCTACTCGTAAATCTCTAATGGAGCAAATTTTTACGCGTGAATATAGATGGTTATTCCAATAAAAAGGTAAATGCCCTGCCACAAATTGGCCAGGTTGAACTAGCATGGTTTGCATAAAGGGTGTTACATTATATTGAACTATTTTTGACATACCAAAGCTATCAAAATCAACAGTTCTCGAATCTCCCAAGCCTAGGCTATCCCTAGTTGGATAGTCAGCATGAAAGCCGGCATTTTGATATTTAAGGTGAGTAAAGATTTTTTCTAAGAAATATGTTCCTGATTTTGGTAATGTGATTACAAAAACTGGAGGGCGTAAACTCAAATTTTCTATGGGTTTTTGAAAGCAAACCCCACCATCAGAGGTTCTCTCAATACGCAAAGAACGAGGTGGGTTATCCAGAGTTGGAATAATGATATCATCACTCTTATTTTGCATGCCATTAAATAGAGCCATTTGTAAGTCATATATGGCAGCGAATTGATTTTGATTTCTTTCATGTTGCTCATTGAGCTTATCATGAATTTTTTGTGTCTCACTGTATAATTCTGCTAAAAATATATCCTTCAACAGTGTTGTACCACAAATTCTACGTATTATATTAAGTATGAGCTTCTTCATGCGTAAATACCCCACAAATTTATTCACAATAACAATTTACTTCTGTTATTAACCAAACTTTGAATGGTAACAAAAAGCGCTCAAAGAATCAATTACAATGAGGGTATTAGGAAATATTTTCGCTTATAGGTATTGAAGTATCAACACAATGCGCCACACGCCCTTCTTTGCGTCCCCAACGAATGTAGTGATAGAAGGGATTTAGCTTACAAGTAACTATACTAGGATCATGTGCTATATATTTTTTTGTATCAAACCACGGCGCGGGATTACGTCCCTCCTTAGCACCACGAGAAATATAATGCCATAAAGGCTCCATACCACTATCTAGCACGTCGGGATTACAATTTAAATAATAATTTGCGTCAAAACAGCCTGAACGCCTAAGATAATAAAGCTCAGCCAAGGGCATATATACAAGCTGCACAATACGTTCAATAAGTGGTGTTTTATCCATTTTGGGAATACATGGCTCATCTACATGATAATGCAGCATCATAGCTTGATTTAATTTTTCATTTAAATAATTGCTTGCATAATTATATTTAGTCAATCTCTCCCTAGCAAGGCATGGTAATATTGCTTCTTTATCTAAACGTGCCAATGAATCTATATCAAGCTTTGCTTGGGGCAATTTTTCATTGGCTATAGAGCTAATTTCATCTGTAATTATAGTATTTTGCAATGCCTTTACACCTAAAGGTTGTCCATATATATCTTGTTTGCTTTTTGCAACACCAAACGATGCTAAAAGGCTCTTACCATTACAAAATAATTTACTAGGTCGAAAAGCAGTTGAATTATAATTTAACATTTTCATCATGGTAAAAATAATAAAAAGTAATCTATTAGGTTTTGCTTCTTGAAAATTAATTGTATTTTTTAAAAAATCATATGCAGGTTCACCAAAGTGGGCTTTTACTAAGCTCTTTGTCCTAGGGCGACAAAACTCTTCTTTTAATATCTCAAAGGGATGTACCTCATTAGCACAAAATTCTTGAAAATCAGTAAATTCCAGTGTTTTTAAATTAATATCATATTGTCTTGTGCTCACAGAATATGATCTTAATTCATTAATTTTAATAGCCTTTTGAACACAATCTAAATCCAACAATTTATTATTAAGTGGAATATCAACTAATTTTTTATTAATTTTTGTAAAAATTAATGCCGATAGAATATGGCGATATTCCCCTTCATAAGGTGTCAAATTTAATTGTTTTAACTCTTCATCCCAAAGTGGTGATAAAACAAATTTATTATAAAATCTTCGCTCAATTGTATCCACAGCAAAATGATGTCTAAGTCTTGACTCATTATAGAACACACTTAAAAGACGTCCATCATCCTTGGTCGTAAAAAACTTATTATCTAATAATGCATGAATTTTAGCTAACTCTTTTGCTAAAAAATTTCGGGTAAGCTTATTTGTATCTGCATTAACTCGATGGCTATTTCTTAGCTTGCTACCAAGTTCACTTACTGGAGAAAGCCAATAGCCTCTAAGAGTACCTTCTCCCCCAAAGCCAGTAAAACTAAGCTGTAGATTATCATATGTTTGTATAATATCATTCGCAAAACTAGTCTCTGAATGCAGACCAAAGCGAGTAAGTAAGGCAATGTTCCATGAGTCTGCATGGGACATAGTCCTTGAAGGGTATGCAATATGATTTAGTTGGAAGTTAAAAGTCTGGCTTAATTGCTTTGCTATTTCAAAATCATATGGGGCATGAGCTGGGCTCAGCGCATTAAAATTAATTTTCGCAAAATCTATTCCTGAAGCCAAAAATAAAGCCAATGTTAATCTAGTATCAAAGCCACCGGAAAGATCTAAGCTTATATTATAATTAGCATCCACAGCACTCTTAATTATGCTTGCCCATTTGTTAATCCAATTTTCAATAATGCTTTGCCCTTCATGGGAGTCTATTTCAACCGTGCCATAGCTTGATAAGTCTGGGAAGTCATATTGCAATGAGTTATTTTTTATGTTGATTTGCAGGGTGGTTTTACTTGGAATTAAATTAATCTGTTCGCATGGAGTTGCAGTATATGCAATAGATGCAAATCCATCCTCTAAAAAATGCGCTATATATTCATAGTTTACATTAAGTTTTTTTTGCTTTTCAAACAATAGATATTCATAAAGAAGTATAAATGAATTGGCTATGGCAAAATAATTATCATCCTCATATATAAATAGTTCGTATGTACCAATATTATCTTGATAAAACTTAATTACGTCGTCATCACGCTTAATCGCAATAAATGAACCTGAGGAGTTTTTATGCTTTTGTTCATCAAATTCATGAATATTATCAAATATCTTATCATCAGTTACAGCATAACCATACATCCTTGATGTAACTTCATACATGTTATTTGAATCTATTATAAAAAATTGATCACGCATAATGTAGTCTACTATGAATTTACGCTACGAATTTATGAATTCACTAAGTGCTATTAGTTATCATCAATAAACATATCAACAAAATATGCTACTCGTTCTTCTCTTCGCCCCCAAATAATATAGTGGCAGAAAGGGTTTAGTTTACTAGCAACTATATCGGGATTTTTCGCTACATATTTTTTTGTATCAAACCAAGGTGCAGGATTGCGCCCCTCACTAGCACCATAGAAAATATAATGCCACAAAGGATCTACACCGCTATTTAGAACATCTGGGTTACACTTCAAATAAAAACTAGCGTCAAAACATCCTGTACGTCTAAGATATAAAAGTTCAGCCCTTTGCCTAGAGATGCGTTTTAAGGCACGCATCCAGAACGGCATTAATCCTACATCTGGAACACATGGTTCTTCAATATAATGGCACATTTTACTAACAAAGTTTAGCCTTTTACTTAAAAGACTTTCAGCATCATTATATCTAGTAAGCTCACTCTTAGTCAAACATGGCAATATGTCATCCTTACTCCAATGATCTAAGGATGACATAGATATCTTAGCTGGCTGAATATAGTGATTTATATCAAAAGTAGTGTCATTGGTATGAGAATTAAGTATGCCATTTACAGCTAAACTTTGATTATCATCCATGCTCTGATCTATTAAGCTAGGTGTAAATAACTCCACAAGTTTTTTATTTTTATAAAATAATTTATTGGGAATAAAAGCTGATGATTGATAATTTAGCATTTTGACTATGGTAAAAACAAGAAAAGCAGCTCTATTAGGAATTTTATCCTCAAAATTTATGATTTCTTTAAAAAATAAATACAGAGATTTTCCAAAATATGCATCCAACAAACCCTTTGTTTTTAGATTATAAAATACTTCTTTAAGCCTTTCATGAGGGTGTTGGTCATTTGCGTTAAATTCTTCATAGTATTTAAAATCATGAGGCTGCAAACTAATATGATAATCTCTTGTATTTATTGCATATGACCTTGAAGAATTCATCTTAATGGCCTTATTAACGCAATCCTTATCCAAATATTTACCGTTAAGTGGAATATCAATTAATTGCTTATTAAGTTTAGTAAAAATTAATGCCACCAAGATATTACGCTCTTTTCCCTCATAAGGTTTTAGATTTAACTTTTTTAGCTCTTCATCACAAAGTGGGGACAAAACAAGTTTATTAAAAAACTTTCTCCCAACATTACCAACACCAAAATGATGTCTAAGTCTTGTTTCATTATAAAATAAATTCAACAAACTACCATCATCTTTTTTATCCAAACCTTGCTGATTTGATAATGCCCAAACCTTACTCAGCTCTTTTCTTAAAAACTGTCTAGTCAAGCCTTTTACCCTAGCATCTAATTTTTGACTATTGCGCTGCATAACTTCCAACTCTTCCACAGGGCTAAACCAAGTGCTTCTAATTACTTCCCCCCCAAAACCTGTAAAATTAAGCTGTATATTATCAGTAATTTGTGTAAGGTCATGCGCAAAGTTAGTCTCAGCATGAGCACCAAAGCGAGTAAGTAAAGCAATGTTCCATGAGTCTGCATGGGACATGGTCTTTGAAGGATATTTAATATTATTTAATTGGAAGTTAAAAGTTTGGCTTAATTGTTGAGCTGTTTCAAAGTCAAGTGGTGCATGTGCTGGGCTTCTGGCATTAAAATTAATTTTCGCTAAATCTACCCCTGAAGCAAGAAACAAAGATAGAGTTAATCTACTATCAAAGCCACCAGAAAGATCTGAACTAATATAATATTTTTTATCAACAGCACTTTTTATTATACTTGTCCACTTGTTAATCCAACTTTCAATGATGCTTTGTCCCTCATTTGAATCAATATCAATAGTGCCGTAGTGTGACACATCAAAGAATTCAAAATTAAGAGTATTACTATCAATATTTATTTTAAATTTTGTTTTGCTTGGAATTAAATTTATCTGTTCACATAAAGTAGCTGTAAAAGCCAGAGAAGCAAAGCCATCCTCCAAAAAATGTGCTATATATTCAAAGTTTACGTCAAGCTTTTTATGCTTTTCAAACAACAAATACTCATAAAGTAAAATAAATGAGTTAGAAACAGCAAAATAATCTTCTTCCTTATAAACAAATATACCATAAGATCCAATATTATCTTGATAAAACTTAATTACGTCGTCATCACGCTTAATCGCAATAAATGAACCTGAGGAGTTTTTATGCTTTTGTTCATCAAATTCATGAATATTATCAAATATCTTATCATCAGTTATGGCATAACCATACATCCTTGATGTAACTTCATGCATGTTATTTGAATCTATTATAAAAAATTGATCACGCATAAACACTCCTTATCATAAAAATTCACATACTGCGTAGCAATTTTAAATGGAGTTGCTATCTATAGCTTTAACCCACCTCAAGGCATAAGCCCACGGGGCAATGGTCTGAGCCATAAACATGGCTTTCAATCCATGCATCCTTAATAGCTGGCCGCAATTCTTCAGAAACAAAAAAATAGTCAATACGCCATCCCACATTATTTTGGCGCGCACGAGCTTTATATGACCACCAAGAATAATACCCTTCCACATCCCCATTATGTGCTCTAAAGGTGTCCACATATCCGGCCTTGGTAAAAGCATCAAGCCATGCTCTCTCTTCTGGTAAGTAACCTGTATTGCATTCATTTTGCTTAGGTCTTGCTAGGTCAATGGGTTTATGCGCAATGTTGAAATCACCACACACAACTATGGGCTTTGTTTTTCTAAGTTCTTCTGCATAATTTAAAAATGCATCAAAAAAACCCATTTTGTAAGGAACGCGCTTAAACTTACCGGTAGGCTTGCCAAGTTCATTTAATTCAGGCGCGCCACCATTGGGAAAATATACATTAAAATAATGAAACCATTCAAATTCCATATGTACCAAGCGGCCTTCACCTTGGTAGGTACTATCTGGTAATTCCGCATGCATGGCTAAAGGAACTATGCGGCTAAATGCAGCCACGCCAGAATACCCCTTCTTGACCACCGATGAAGCAAAAATACTATTCCAACCATTTGGATTAACAAGTTCTTCTTTAAGTTGGTCTGGATGGGCCTTTGTTTCTTGTAAACCAATAATTTGTGCATCACTATCACCAAACCAAGACCAATCTGGTTTAGCTGATACAGCCCGCAACCCGTTGACATTCCATGAAAGCATTTTTATTTGCATGGGGTCTCCTTATCAAACACTAAGTTTTTCTATCGCCCCCAAGAAGGGCACATACCTAATATGAACGCATTGATAAAGCTTGAACAAACAAAGTCACCTGTAGGTAACAAAACTATATTCCCCTTAATATATAAAAGGGAAAAGCCAAGAAAGCCTTCCCCTTCAATATTTTACCATACAGGATGTAACTAAGCTTGAAATTTCTTAGCCGCTTTTATGAATTCTCTAAATAGTGGATGTGCCTGCATGGGTGTTGACTTAAATTCTGGGTGGAATTGACAGCCCACAAACCATGGATGATCTGGCAATTCAACAATTTCTACCAAGCTTCCATCAGGTGATGTGCCGCTAAACACCATACCCTTACTAGACAAAGTTTCTAGATAGTGGTTATTAAATTCATAGCGGTGACGATGGCGTTCTTGAATTAAATCTGCTCCATAAGCCGCATGAGCTTTGGTATCTTTGTGCAATGCACAATCATATGAACCAAGACGCATGGTTCCGCCTTTATCACTATCAATACGGCGATGTTCCTTTTTACCTGTATTGGGATCAATCCACTCACTCATCCAGTAAATGACACTATTTTTACCCTCAGGATCAAATTCTTCTGAGTTAGCATCCTTAATATTTGCCATATGACGCGCAAATTCAATAACAGCACATTGCATACCTAAGCAAATACCAAAGAAAGGAACTTTATTTTCACGGGCATATTTAATAGCAGCAATCTTCCCTTCAACCCCACGCTGACCAAAACCACCAGGCACAAGAATTCCATCGCATCCTTCAAAGGCCTTGGCAGCATTTTTCGCATTAATATCTTCAGAGTTTACATAGCGAAAATTAACTCCAAGTCCATTGGCAATGCCACCATGACTCAAAGCCTCGTGTAAACTTTTATAGGCTTCTTTAAGTTCCACATATTTACCCACAATGGCAATGGTCACTTGCCCTGTAAAGCTTGCACAGTCTTTAACAAGCTTTTTCCATGGCGCTAAGTTGGCATTGCGAGCTGGTAAACGTAGCATAATGGCTACTTTTTGATCAAAACCTTCAGCATAGAATTTTAACGGAACTTCATAAATATTTTGCACATCTACAGAGGAAAATACTGCATCTTGTTCCACATTACAAAATAAAGCTACTTTGCGCTTAAGCTCATCGGCAATGGGTTTTTCACAGCGACAAAGAATAATATCAGGCTGAATACCAATAGATAATAATTCTTTAACACTATGTTGAGTAGGTTTAGTTTTGTGTTCTCCAGCCGAATGTAAATACGGTACAAGAGTCAAATGTATATTTAAACAGTTATTACGTCCTATATCTGATTTAAGTTGGCGTATTGCTTCAAAAAATGGAAGGCCTTCAATATCACCAACTGTACCACCTATTTCAATAATAGCCACATCTGGTGCATCATCACCTTCTGCAAGCAGGCGCACTGCACTTTTAATTTCGTCAGTAATATGTGGAATAACCTGCACAGTGGCACCAAGGTAATCACCTCTACGTTCCTTTGCTATTACACGATTATAAATTGCTCCGGAGGTAGTATTATTTTTTCTGCTCATGGGCACGCCTAAGTAGCGTTCATAGTGCCCAAGATCAAGGTCAGTTTCGGCTCCGTCATCAGTCACATAAACTTCACCATGCTGAAATGGGTTCATGGTTCCTGGATCAACATTAATATATGGGTCAAGCTTTTGAATGGTAACAGAAAGGCCACGCGCCTTTAATAAAGCACCAAGGGAGGCTGCGGCTAGCCCCTTGCCTAAGGAAGAAAGAACACCACCAGTCACAAAGATAAATTTTGTTTTCATATCCTATAATTCCCGTCAATTATAAATGTTTACAAAGTGTTAAGAAGTAAATGTGCATTACTTCTCTAGTATATACAGATTGCTTATAAAAAGCTAGCATTGACCTTGACATAAAACATATTTATTATGCGGCCATTCAATGGTACTGAAATTTAGGCATTTATCAGCCTTTGAAAAAATTTATACAATAAAATTATTACAATATCACTTGTAAAGGAGCTAAGCATGGGTAGTGTAAATACACTAGTTATAACAGGTTACGGTACGAACTCTCATCTAGAAACTGCACATACAGCACGCTTAGCTGGTTCTGACAAGGCTGATATTGTTCATTTTTCTGATATCGTTAATGCTAAAATACGCCTTAGTGACTATCATTTTTTAATTTTTCCTGGCGGATTTTTGGATGGTGACGACCTTGGAGCTGCCCAAGCTGCTAGTATGCGCTGGAAATACCTTGAAGATATTCACAAAACTCCATTACTTGAACATCTAAAAAACTTCATAGCTGAGGGAAAGCTCATTTTAGGTATTTGCAATGGCTTCCAACTCATGGTTAAGCTTGGTCTATTGCCAAGCTTTGATGGTCAAAACTTTGTGCGTCACGTAACCCTTGGACATAACGACTCAGCTCGCTATGAAGACCGTTGGGTGAATATGCGAGTTAATCCGAATAGTGCTTGCGTTTTCACCAAGGGTCTTGAGTATATTACTTGTCCTGTACGTCATGGCGAGGGCAAAATTATTCCCACTAGTGAAGATTGCCTTAAACGTCTGCAAGATGAAGAATTAATTGCTCTGCAATACGTTGATGAAAACTTAAACATTACCCAAGATTATCCAGCTAACCCCAATGGCTCACCTCTAGGTATTGCTGGGATTTGTGACCCCAGTGGGCGCATGCTTGGACTTATGCCTCATCCTGAGGCCTTCCACCACGTTACTAATCATCCAGGCTGGACCAGAGGTGAAGTGTCACCTCCTGGAACATTACTCTTTGTAAATGCTGTTAAATACTTAAGAACATTATAATTCTTGCCTTTTTATAACATAAAGCACGATTTTATGAGCTATTTTTTAATGGGGGAGAAAAAAACCCTTTTGCTTGCGCTAAAAAGTTTTTTCCTTTCCCAAAACGACTAATTACTCGATCTGTTTGCCTTAAGCACAAAAGTATGTTTCTAAAATATATTAAAATATTTAAATTTTACTTTAAATATTCATTTGAATCCTTGGGAGCGTACTCTCTTTGTGTATTGGTATATTCACGCACTACAGAAGTTACTGTTATCTTATAGCTTTCAAAAAGCTCTGTCTTTCCTTGTAGTTGGCTCATTCTGTGTTCAACAGTATTACGCCAGCGACACAAGGCCTCTTCGCTCTCCCACACATTCATGGAGAGCACTTTGCTTTCATCCTGCAAACTTTGAAAACGTTCCATCTTTACAAAACCATCAAAGCCTTCCAACATAGGCTTTAACATGGCAGCAAGTTCTAAGTATTTAGCTTTGCCCTGCTGAGATGGAATTACCTCAAATAATACTATATATTTACTCATTTATTTTTATTTTCCATATCAAGTAAAAACTTCTTCATCTCAAGGCCACCTGCGTAACCTACCAATTTTCCAGAACTACCAATAACCCTATGACAAGGTACAATGATTGTAATTGGGTTTTTGTTATTAGCCAAACCTACGGCACGACTAGCCTTGCCATTACCAACTGCAAGAGCAATATCCTTATAAGTACGTGTTTCTCCGTAAGGAATAGTACAAAGAGCTTGCCACACCTTCTTTTGAAACTCTGTGCCATAAAACTTATATGATACATCAAAAAACTTTCTTTTTCCTGCTATATACTCACAAAGTTGCGCATAAACATTATCAGTTAAAGGTGTTTTAGTTCCAAAATACTGTACAGTTTCATCATGAATTTTTTTAATAAAAACTATGTGCTCATGCTCATAGGCTATCTTAAAAAAACCCAAAGAGGTTTCATATATGGCAAAATTGTCCATAATACATCCTTAAAAGAAATTTTAAAGCTCTTTCACAATTTTTTAGCATCATGCGGTAAATCATTAAATTGTTACTTTCAAATATGCAAGGGCTACATCTTAAAATTTCATAAAACACATAAAACGATTTATAATAATAAATATTTTACAATATGTTACTAAACTATTTTTTCAATACCATCAAAATCAACACAAAACAAAGCCCTTGACAAAGCAAGAAAAAAAGTCCATACACCGCTAATGCCGCAAGGACATTACATATATTTCTTACAAAATGCTTTCTATGTTTTAACAAGAAAGCATTTTTTTATGCGGAGCACCCTACATGAAACTATATGAAATAATAGAAATTATTGAAAAAGTAGCACCACCACATTTAGCAGCTTCGTGGGATAATTGTGGCGTACAGGTAGCCTCATTAAAAGACGACATAACCTGCCTAGCGCTTTGCCTTGATCCAAGTCCTACTTCCATAAAACAAAGTATAGATTGCAATGCTGAGCTTATTTTGTCCCACCACCCTCTACTTATGCAGGGGCGCTTGCCAAGCACTCTTGACCACTACCATGAAGTTTTACGCTTATTATTTACCAATAATGTAGCTCTATATGCTGCCCATACCTCACTAGACATAAACCCTCAAGGCCCAGTGGGTTGGTTAGCTCAAGCTCTTGATTTACAAAATACAGAAGTAATCGAAGAAGTTGGATTACTAGAAAATGACTGTAGAGCTGGTTATGGTTTAGTTGGCGATTTGAAAAAACAGATGAAATATGCTGAATTATTTGCCCTCTTGCAAGAATATATTGACCTTAGCACTGCCACCATTTGTGGTGAATTACCAAAAGAAATTAGACGTGTTGCATATTGCACTGGATCTGGTTCATCGTTTATGCAAAAAGCCTATGAGCGCGGTGCTGACATATATATTACCGGTGATGTTAAATATCACAGTGCATTAGAAAGCCCACTTTGTACTATAGATGTGGGTCATCATAGTTTAGAAGAAGAAATGATGCATAAATTTAGCATCTTACTTGCAGAACTATTACCTAATATAAAGATACAATTTGTACCATCAGCATCGCCATTACGGCTTGCCAAGGTACAAATTTAATTATTTTTTACCATTAACAAATGAGGAGAATGTCATGAGCTTGTATCTTAAACAAATTGAACAACTTGTTGCTTTGCAAAAGGTTGATGATGCCATACACGCTGTTAAAACTGAGTTAGAATTAGCCCCGTTAGAGTTAGAAGAATTGGAGGGTCGTTTTAACACTGCTGAAGAGCAAAGAAATAGAGTTCTTGAAAAAATTACTCATATAACTGAGCAACAAAAGCGTATAGGACTTGAAATTGACGATGATACTGTGCGTATTAAAAAAAGCAAAAACAAGCTTATGCAGGTTAATAATCAGCGTGAATATCACGCAATGATGCGCGAAATGGACAATATGGAAAAACAAAACCGTAATCGCGAAGAGGAAAAAATTGTCCTAGTTGAAGAGCTAGAAAATCAAAATGAAGCTTTAAAAACTATTGATGGTGATTACTTAGCTCTTAAGGCTGAGCTTGAAGTTAAACGCGAAGGCTTACAAGAGCGTATGAATGTAGCAGAAAAAAAGCTTAACGAATTACAATCAACTCGCTCTAATACCGGCTCTATTGTGCCACCAGCAGTTTTTCAGCGTTATGAATTCATACGTAGACGCTTAGATCACCCTGTTATTGTACCAGTACATAATGGTATTTGTGCAGGTTGCCATATAGCCATTCCACCCCAAGAATTTATTGAATTACAACGCGGCCAGCAAATTTTAAGTTGCCCCAACTGTCAAAGGCTCATTTATTGGTGTGAACATTTTACCAATCCTGATGATGCATGTGAGCAAGAAAAGACTAAGGTAGTAGTTGTAAAAGAGGATTAATTTATAATATTTACAAGAGTCGGATGGGTCGTCGCTGCGTAAATTTTACGGAGAGGAAAGTCCGGGCTCCACAGGGCACAATGCTGGGTAACACCCAGGAGGGGCGACCCTCGGCAAGCGCAACAGAAAGTAAACCGCCATTATGGTAAGGGTGAAACGGTAGGGTAAGAGCCTACCAGTTATCGTGGCGACACGGTAAGCTGGGCAAGCCCCATTGGGAGCAAGGCCAAATAGGAAAGGTGATCTGCCCGGTCAAACCTTTCGGGTAGGCTGCTTGAGGGTATGAGTAATCATACTTCTAGACTAATGACGACCTCTTAACTTTTAGTTAATGACAGAACCCGGCTTATAGTCCGGCTCTTGTAACGAAATATATTAACTTCAACTTAGTAAACTTAAATAGCTATGATAGGCAAAAAAATTACTACTTGGGCCATAATTCTTGCAGCAGGACAAGGCTTAAGACTTTCTAGTCAAACGCAAGGTATTCCTAAACAGTTTTTAAGCTATAACAATCTCCCCCTATACTATCATTGCGCTAGAACATTCAGTCATAATGCGCGCATTCAAGGCATTATATTTGTACTGCCTAAAGAATATTTGGCAGAAGAAAAAAGTCGCCTTCATGAATTAGAAAAACAAAATTCTCTTGGATTACCATGGCTTTGTGTCGCTGGTGGCAAAAGACGTCAAGATTCGGTTTATGAGGGTCTATTAGCTCTTCCCCCCCACTGTAGCCATGTGCTCATTCATGATTCAGCCCGCCCATTTATGACTGCAAAATTAGTAGAAAATATTTGCACAGCACTTGAAGCCGGACATGCAGGAGTTATACCTGGACTAAAACTAATTGATACCATTAAGCAGGTAGAAAATAATATTATTACAAAAACATTAGACCGCAGTAAACTTTTTGCAGTACAAACCCCACAAGGTTTTCAACAAAATATTCTACTAGATGCACATAATAAAGCTAGAGAGGAAGATTTAGATGTAACTGATGACGCATCCTTGCTTGAACATTGTAATCATTCAGTATTTATGATAGAAGGCGAAAGTAAGAATATAAAAATTACCGAGGCTGAGCATATGCATTTATTAAATGATAACATTGCAACGCGCCCTTGTAGTGGTTTTGGCTACGATGTACATCGCTTTGGTCAAGGTCGTCCCCTAAAGCTTGGGGGAGTTCTTATGCATGGGGGTATGGAAGTTATGGCTCATTCTGACGGTGACGTGGTTTTACACGCCATCATGGATGCCATACTTGGATTAGCAGGACTTGGAGACATTGGACTACATTTTCCCGATAGTGATGTAGAATTTGATAATATAGACTCAGCCATATTATTACACAATGTCTTACAATTAATTATTGAAAAACGTATCAAAATAACTAATATTGATGTGACAATTATTACCCAAAAACCTAAGATTGGTCCTCAGCGCACTGCCATTGTAAAAAACATAGCGCACCTTCTAAATCTACCCCATGAGCGCGTTAATGTGAAGGCTACCACCGAAGAGGGTCTTGGGTTTACTGGAAGCGGTCAAGGTATTAAGGCCATTGCACTAGTTAATGCATTGGCAAGTGAATAATCATTAAATCATATTATTAGAGCTAATTATGTCCACAGAACAACAAGTAGATCTTAGTCCTTGGTTACAAAATTACGATGATGGCGTACCGCACACAGTTGATAACTTTAATGAACCTATTTTTGCTATGCTTGATGCTGCAGCACAAAAATACCCTACACGTCCAGCCATAATTTTTCAAAATACTAAAATTAGCTATGCAGAACTAAAAGAAAAGGCTGAAATATTTGCATCTTCACTTAGACTCTCAGGTGTAAATCATGGTGATCGTGTTGCTATTATGCTCCCAAACCTACCCCAAACCATCATTGCTTTTTGGGGTGTTATGAAGGCAGGAGCCGTAGGGGTCATGACTAATCCCCTATATATGGAGTCAGAGATTGTCCATCATATGCAAGATTCTGGTGCAACACATCTTATCATGCTAGATTTACTTTGGCCTAAAATTGCTCCCTTACGCTCACGTCTTCCCGTACAAAAATATATTGTGACAGGCATTGCCGATGGCCTCTCCTTCCCCCTAAATTATCTTTATAAATTTAAAGAAAAACGTGGGGCCAATTATGTACCTATTCCCTATGACGATGAAAATGTAATTCCTTGGAAAAGATTGCTTGCTTCAAAGCAAAGATATAGTGCCAAACAATTTATCAATCCAGACAACATTGCCCTCTTGCAATATACTGGTGGCACTACTGGTCATCCTAAGGGTGTTATGCTAAGTCATAATAATATTGGTACTAACTGTAAGCAAATACTTGCTGTCATACAAGATCTATCCAATGAGCATCATCAATTAGTGGCACTATTACCATTTTTTCATGTTTATGGACTTTGTGTTGGTATAATTGTTCCCACTGCGCTTATGGGCACCTCATTGCCAATGCCACGTTATGTACCGCAAGATGTTCTAAAGCTAATCAAAAAGCATAGACCCAGCATATTCCCTGGTGCCCCCTCAGTTTATATTTCACTTATGCAGCAAAAAAACTTGGCTGAGTATAATTTACGCTGTATTAAGCTTTGTATTTCTGGTTCAGCTCCTTTACCGCAAGAGCATTTCAAAAAATTTCAAGAGATTACTGGTGCAACCATCATTGAAGGTTATGGTCTAACCGAAGCTTCACCCATAACCCATATCAATCCTTTAATATCAGATAATCAAAAAACTGGATCAATTGGCATGCCTTTACCAAGTACTAAAGCACGCATTGTAGATATGGAAGGAGGCTCTCTAACTCTGCCGCCAGGCAAATTAGGTGAGCTCATCATTAAAGGACCTCAAATTATGAGTGGTTATTGGAATAGAGAAGATGAAACAGCATCAGCTTTGCGCAATGGCTGGCTCTATACCGGTGACCTTGGTACTATGGATGAGGAAGGTTTTTTCTACATTAGTGATCGCAAAAAAGACATGGTCATTGTTGGTGGTTATAATGTCTACCCTCGAGAAGTTGATGAGGTATTGCTTGAGCACCCAAGCATACTTGAAGCCGTAGCCGTTGGCATAAATGACCATGTACGCGGTGAAAGCCTAAAGGCCTTTGTGGTACTAAAGCCATATGAAGAAATGACCCGTGCCGATGTTATTGCATGGTGCAAAAGTAAGCTTGCATCATATAAGGTTCCGCGCACAGTTGAATTTAGAGAAGAACTACCCAAAACCATTGTTGGCAAGGTATTAAGGCGCGTGCTTCGTGAAGAAGATGAAGCAAAACTCAAAGAAGAAACAGAACAAAGTCAAAGTGCTAACGATAATTCAGAATAATATAACTATATTAAGGCTACATAAGACCTTTGCATATTGAATTTCACGAAGCTCTAAACAATAATAATTACTCCAGCTCCTAGGTAATATACTTGTGAGCTGGAGTTTTTTATACACTTATGCTTGCTACAAATATCATATTTTCATTTATAAATTACAATACATCGATGAAAACAAAAAGGCTTTACGCATAGGTTGACATAACCCTAACTAACATGCTAGCATGCCAGCAGTCAAATATTAATTTAGTTATAAAAACAGTATGTTATGATTTTTTTCAACTAAATTACTCAGCTTAAACATACTTAAAATGCATAAAAGCTGTATTCCTAAATCCATTAAACCAAAAGGGCTTTGTTATGACAAACGCGTATTACAAAATTCCAAAACCCCAAAACGAACCAGTACAAAACAACCTGCCAAATAGTGAAGAGCGAGCTAAGCTAAAGGCTGAGTTAAAAAGACAATCGTCACAAGTAATTGATATTCCATTAATCATTGGTGGAGAAAAAATATTTACTGACAATAAAATTGATGTAGTAATGCCCCATGACCATGGTCATGTGCTTGCAAAGTGCTCTGTTGCAGAACCAAAGCACTTGCAAATGGCTCTTGATGCTGCCAAAGCTGCCAAAAAAGAATGGGCCAACATGCCTTTTGAGCATCGCTGCTCTATTTTCTTATCCGCAGCTGAAAGAATTTCTGGGTCTGATCGCTACCTTATGAGTGCTTCTACCATGCTTGGACAAAGCAAAACAGCTTTTCAGGCTGAAATTGATGCCACTTGTGAGCTTATAGATTTCTTACGTTTTAATGCTTATAATGCAGCTGAAATTTTTAAAGAGCAACCAGAAAGCTCCAAGGCCATCTGGAATCGCTTATTATATCGCCCTCTTGATGGTTTTGTTCTAGCCATTTCTCCATTTAACTTTACAGCCATAGCAGGCAATCTTTGTTCAGCTCCTGCTCTTGTTGGTAATACAATTTTATGGAAACCAGCAACTACAGCTGTACTATCAAACTACTACTATATGGAATTACTAATGGAGTCAGGCTTGCCTGCTGGTGTTATTAACTTCATTCCAAGTAAGGGTAGTGACATTAGCAAATATGTTATTTCTGACCCAGACCTAGCTGGCATACACTTTACAGGTTCAACCGCCGTATTCCAAGACATATGGGCACAAGTTGGTACCAATATCAGCAAATATAAGTCCTATCCGCGCCTTGTGGGTGAAACTGGTGGCAAAGACTTTGTTTTTGCTCATCCAACTGCCCATGTGGATGCGCTTGTTACTGCACTTGTACGCGGTTCTTTTGAATATCAAGGACAAAAGTGCTCCGCAGCTTCGCGTGCATTCATTCCTGCAAGCATTTGGGAAGAAGTTAAAACTAAGTTACTTGCTGCCATTGAAAATGTAAAAACAGGTGACGTGCGTGACTTTAGAAACTTTATTAGTGCAGTTATTGATGAAAAAAGCTTTGATAGCATAGTATCATACTTAAAGCGTGCTGAACAAAGCCCAGATGTAGACATTCTATGCGGTAGCTATGATAAGAGTAAAGGATTTTTCATTACTCCCACCGTACTTGTGTGCAAAAAACCAGATTACGAAACCATGTCTGATGAGCTATTTGGACCAGTACTAAGTGTTTATGTATATGAAGATAAAGATTTGGATGCAGCCTTAAAACTTTGCGATGAAGGTTCACCCTATGCCTTAACTGGTGCAATTTTTGCTAAAGATAGAGCTGCCCTTGTGCATATGAGTAAAGCCTTAGAATCTGCAGCTGGTAATTTTTATATTAATGATAAACCTACTGGTGCTGTGGTTGGTCAACAACCATTCGGTGGCGGACGTGCTTCTGGTACCAATGACAAGGCTGGCAGTATCTTAAATATACATCGCTGGCTCAGCCCACATACAATTAAAGAATCACTTATTCCTATTACTGATATTACTTACCCATTCATGGATGAAGAATAGTTGAACTACAGGACTATGCGGATATTTTCTGCATAGTCCTGTTTAATAACTAGTCGACGCTGAAAAATATAATAACATTCTAAAATAGTATAATTTTATTGGAAA
>CAYJLD010000003.1:0-32820 GCA_964371195.1 uncultured Desulfovibrionaceae bacterium
ACAACGATATGTTCATTCGTGCTATGCATGGATGGGTAGACTGTGGCTACCCATCCCCCGAAGTGGCTCGTTTTAGCAATGCTAAAACAGCTACGTAGGGATAATGCCATAGCCGAATGCCATAAGGGGTGTGCGGGATTGTAAGGGCTGCAGGGGCTTAGCCCCTCTAAGCCCTTACCCCTCCGCGGGAGCGGACGCAATTAAGTTAAAAAATAATATTACAAATTTTTACCTAACTACAGCAAAAGATAAAATCTTATCATGGTTTTTAGCAACCTTCGGCCCTTTCGTCATAGGATACAATTTGGGCATATTTATCTTTACTTCCTATAAATAAAAAACTAACAAATTAATCTCTTACTCTAATAAAATCATGCTTTAGCAAGCATTCAACCAGCATGCCCACCGGTAAACCAACCACCGTGCTCCATGAGCCAAAAATACTTTTTACCAAAAAAGCACCTTGACCTTGTATGGCATAAGCTCCTGCCTTATCGAGGCATTCGCCAGTATTTGCATATGCTGCAAGCATTTGCTCTGACCAAGCGTGAAAAACCACCTTTGTGCTATCGGAAAAACATATTTGCTTAGAACCAAAATTATCGCCCTTCCCCATTATACTGACAGCACTAATAACCTCATGCTCTTGACCAGCAAGCAGTTTAAGCATTTTCAAAGCATGGGCTGTATTTTTGGGTTTACCAAGAATTTGTCCCTGCAAGCACACCACAGTATCTGCGGCTAAGACTAAATACTCTTGCTCCTTATCCAACAACATATTATACACGTGCTGAGCCTTGCAAAGTGCTGCACGCTTGACATAATCCATTGGATTTTCACCAGTATCTGGTAAAGGTTCCACACCATCTGGACATATAATTCTATATTGCAGTCCAAGCTCATGCAAAAACTGTTGCCTACGTGGTGAGGATGAGGCTAGGATAAGTGTACAGCAATTATCAAACATTTCAGTCATAAATATTAAAATCGTACAGGTTCTTGTGGTTCTTCTGTTTTTTGCTTAGGTGGTGGCGGTGGTGCAGGTACGTCCATGGGCGAAGCCTGCTCAATATCACGCTTTTTCCCTTGGGCAAAATTTTCGGCATCACTTTTAAGCGGAGATTGCCCAACTACTTTCCAACTATCCCCAATTTTAGTTAAGGCAAGCCAAGAACTAATATTTGTTGGCGTGGTAATTTGAGCCACAGCCATGCCCTCTGTAATATCAAAAATTTCAGCCTCACGCAAAGATTGTGGAACCCAAGGGCAATCGGGAGTTTTAGCTTCTTTACACATAAGCATTAACTCACCAGTACCAACACCACGCATAAAACGTTCATTTTCTTTGGCTTGCATATCTCTAACCGCCCCAATTAAATGCTCCATGCCGCCAAGGCCAAGCATTCTACCAACAGCATCTAAAGCCCTTAATGGCTCACTTACCTTGGTCATATTATTTATCTGAGCCGCAGCAAAGCGAGGCATGTCAATTTGACTTACAAAGTAGTCAGAATCTTTTTTTTCCAAGGCCTGTGCTAAGTTATTTAATGTTTTTTGTGGTCCAGACTCAGTGCAAGCACAAAGTAATACCACAAAAAATAATATCACAAATTTTTTCATTTTAATCCTCAAAGTTAAAAGTAATATTTTGTTAATAGTATATACTCTTTATATCTCAAATTGCAACAAAATGGAAGGCTTGCCATTATGTTATTTTTATGCAAAAAAAATAAAGCTATAACTTAAAATCATTTACATTGAACTATAATTTTTAACTTAACATGTAAAAACATTTTGAAACTAAATGGATAAAACTACAATATTAGAATTAGCTAAGGTGCCAGAGCACTCAGTAAACTTCATGCAAGCTGTTTCAGGCGGTGAAGCCTTGGTAGTTAATGATTACCTGTGCTTCACAGCTGATGACTGGCTAACAATCATTGGTTATCCCCTAAAAGGTGAATACAGCCATGAAAGTTTTTTACAAGCTAAGCAAGAATCATTGCAAAAAACCAAGGCTAGTTCATGCTTTGTAGTGGCTCCAGATTTACCCCCAAGTCTAGAGGCGCACATTGAGGAGCGTGACGATTTTTATACTTTACAAACTACCACCCCCATCCCTACGCGCCTAAAAAACCCCATAGCTAAGGCCGGACAAAAGTTACGTGTTGAAATGAGTAATAATTTTAGTCCTGAACATCGTCGTTTATGGACTGAATTTATGTCGAGAGTCCCTCTAAACAACAAAGTACGTAGCCTATTTGCAAGCACAGCCCATATTCTTAATAGCAATACCCAGCATGTATATCTGCTCAACGCTTGGAATAGCGAAAACCATCTTGTAGCTTCACTCTTACTTGATTTTGCGCCCAATAAATTTTGTTCATATATCTTAGGTGCACATTCAAAGACTCATTATACACCGCATGCAGCCGACCTACTTTTTGCACATATGCTAAAAATTTCTCAAGAAAAAAATAAAGAATATATACATTTAGGTCTTGGTGTTAATGAGGGAATTACCCGCTTTAAGAAAAAGTGGGGTGGGGTCAAAGCTCAACCATTCATTATGGCTTCTTGGCAAGAGCAAGGTGACCTAAAAGAGCATGCATCCACCATCTTAAAAGCCGTCATGTGGCAAAAACAAGATGACATGGCTTCATTAGTTGGACTGTCCAAACGTGAGATTTGGGCAAGTTTACCGGAGCAGCGCCCCTATGCTATGCTTTGGGAGGTGCAAAAAAATGGTCGCAAATCTTGGATTGGCGGCTCAGCACATTTTTTTTGCTATTCATTTGAAAGATCATTTACTGAGCTATTCAATAATGTTGATACAGTGATTTTTGAAGGCCCACTTGATAATGAAAGTCTAAAGTTGGTTGAAGCAAATGGACGTGAGCTTACAGATGAGCAACAGCCACTATTTGAGCGCTTAAATCAAGAAGAAATAAAAAAACTAAGCCGCATGGTTCGAGGTGCAGAAGGCTTTTTACCGCGCATTTTAAATATGGAAGCCAAACGTAAAATTGATGTAAATTGGTATTTACAAAACACTCGCCCTTGGACCACACTTTTTACTCTTTGGACTGGCTTTTTAGAGCGTCAGGGTTGGAGACAATCTGTAGACCTTGAAGCATGGAATTTAGCCCATCAAATGGGTAAAACCGTTGTAGCCATGGAAAGTCTTGAAGAACAACTTGCCTCATTAAACTCTGTCCCACCTGACAGAGTGGTGCGCTATTTTCAAAATTGTGACAAGTGGCCCAGCATGATTAAAAAAAATGTACGTGCGTACTTGGCAGGTGACTTAATGCAACTTATGGGGACCAGTGCAGAATTCCCCACTCGCACTAAGACTATCATTAGTATGCGCGATGAACGCTTTAGACAAAGAATGCGACCATTTATGGAACAAGGGCGTTGTATGGTATTTGTGGGCACAGCCCATATGTTGAATTTGCGTCATATGTTAGTTGAAGATGGATTTAGCTTAAATAAAGTATATCCAAGCCTTAAACATAAATTACGCGCAAAATTTCATCCGGAACCGAAGCTATGAATATAAATCAAGCTCTACAATACATTAATGCCCAAGCTTTAACGCCTGACCAACTCTTAGGTTATGTCTTAGCTGTATCAGGCGCGCAAAGCGAATTCATAAATGACTATTTAATACATAAGCAAGACAATCACATTATACTAGTTGGTTATCCATTACAAAATCCCCATGATACCAGCAAATTGGATGACACAGTTGAACACATATGTGCTCGTAAAGATATAACAAACATAAGCGTGCTTGCTCCCATACGCCCAAGTATAGCTCCAGAGCATGCCCAAAGCAGTAATCCAGATGCATATTGGTTTATTCCACTACCAGTTCCAAGACCTAGGGTTAAAGTGCGCAACATGCTTACGCATGCAGCAAAAGACGTTTACATTACAAAAGCTCAGGGCCAAGGTGCTTGGAGTGGACCCCATCAAGAAATGATGTTAAATTATATTAGGCGCAAGGATATGGAAACAGCTCTTTGTTCAATATTACAACGTATTAGCACGTATATCATAGCTGTTCCACAGGTAGAAATTTTCTCAGCCTACAATAAAGAAAATCATCAACTACTAGCTTGTGCTATAGGTGATTTTTCATCTTTTAGTACAGCGTTTTATATGTTTGCATTTAGGCATGAGCATGCCATGCCAGGTGTGGCAGATGCTGTGCTTTTTGAACTACTCAATACAGCAGCATCATATGGACATAGTCAATGTAATTTGGGGCTTGGAATCAATAACGGCATTAGATTTTTTAAGCAAAAGTGGGGTGCTAAGGCAAGCTTACCCTTTGTGCAAACCACATGGCAAATTAAAAGTCAGAAAAAATCTTGGTTTTCTCGCTTTATTGATTAAGGGATAACTAATTAAAATCATGAAACAAGAAACATTTCCCATACCAGCAGATTTTGCAAATCCTTTTGAGCACCCATCATTACGCGACGCTAATGTATTTGAGTTGATTAAAGACTTAGTGCGCCCAAGTGTGCGGCCATTTGATTGCTTACAAGTGGAGGTAACATCTTGCTGTACAGCTAAATGTACCTATTGCCCACACACCACCAAATCTACGCAATGGAACTCAAGGCACATGCAAGCCCATACCTTTGTTAATGCCTGGCCACTACTCAAAAAAACCACGCGTGTACACTTGCAAGGTTGGGGAGAACCCCTTTTACATCCGCATTTTTTTGATTTTGTAGCTCTAGCGCGTAAGGCTGGATGTCTTGTGTCTTCCACTTCTTGTGGTTTACACATTGATACGGATTTAGCTCAAAAAATAGTTCAAAGTGGTATGGATATTATAGCATTTTCTCTAGCTGGTACTGATCATAAAAGCAATAGTGCGCGTGCCGGAGCAAACTTTGAACAAGTTTGCAATAATATAAAATTATTACAAACTGTTAGAAAGGAAAAACTAGGCGCACATCTTGAAATACATTTAGCTTACATATTACTTGCCGATCGCTTAGAGGCTGTTAAAGAACTCCCAAAGCTTATGAATGAACTGGATGTACATGCAAGTATTGTTAGCACACTTGATTATTTAGCACATGATTCTCAGGCCAAGCTTGCCATAAATCCACAAGATTTCCATGTTATTGACAAGGCAAAACACATATTAGAGCAAGCAGCCCATGATGCAAAACAAAGTGGACGCCAAATTTATTATGCCCTTCCAAGTATACACCCAAGTCCAGAATGTCGTGAAAATATTCAAAAAAGTTTATATATCGACGCTGATGGGAATATTGCCCCTTGCATCTATTTAAATGTACCAGATAGAGAAGCATTTAAAATTATTTTTGGAAATATCAACCTTGAACATCCCTTACATATATGGGATAGAGCTAATTTTATGGAATTTCGTAAGTCTCATATTGACAATAATCCCATAAAACAATGCCAAGAATGTGTAAAAAAATTTGAAACATTAAAATAAAATTTTATATCATTCATAATTAATACCAATTTATTTCTTTTATTTTAAAATATTACAAAGACAAATCTTAGCACTTGACATCTTGACGGTTTTAAGTATGTTCCTTCGTTCGAGATAATTTTTAAAGCACATATTAATAGTACGGAGGATAATATGGCCACTTTAGAAAATGCCACCAAAACAGCTGACGGCGTAATGCTTAACGGTTTTGTACTTTCTCCCATCGTGGATCAATGTAACGATTGCGATCGCATCCGCGAATTTGAAGGTGAGCAATTTTGCTCCAGTTACCCCATCCCAGAGCGCAAATGGGTAGGCGGACGATGTAACTTTGCTACACATGTTAAACTAAAAGTTGCAGCCGCAGCCAAGGTTAACCCACTTAAAGCATCTAAGCGTGCTGCCAAGGGCCGTTAGTTTTTTTGCGAGCAAATTTTTAAAGCCTCAACTCTAGCTTTAGGGTTGAGGTTTTTTTATTTACGCCATTGACCGTACAGATTATAGTATTATTTAAAACTCGTGCATATTAATTTTGCAATAGTCTTTTTAAAAGATAATTTTGTCTTGGAGGATACATATGAGTGTTTCATATAAGGATTATTATAAACTGCTTGAGGTAGAACGTACCGCCTCAGCTAATGACATTGCAAAATCTTTTAAAAAATTAGCTCGCAAATATCACCCCGACTTAAACCAAGGTGATGCTAAAGCTGAAGAAAAATTCAAAGAAATCAATGAAGCATATGAAGTTTTAAAAGATACAGAAAAACGCAAACTTTACGACAAATTAGGTCATAATTGGCAACATGGTCAACAATTCCAAGGTGCACCAGGCTTTGAAGGCTTTAATTTTAATTTCGACGGACAACAATTTAATACTGGCGGCTTTTCAGACTTTTTTGAAGTTCTCTTTGGCCAAGCTGGACGCGGAAATAAGCAAGGTGGCTTTGGACCTGACCCATTTAGTAGCTTTTCCAAACGTCAAAGACGTGGTCGCGACGTTGAAGCAGAAATATCTATTAACCTAGAAGATGCTTTGAAAGGTGGTAGGCGCAACGTTACCATAGGTATATCTCAAGGCTCTAAAACTCTAGACGTAAATATTCCTGCTGGGGTTCGTGAAGGCGCAAAACTTCGCCTATCTGGTCAAGGTGATACTGCCCCAGGTGGTGTTGCAGGTGATTTATTTTTGCGTATAAAATTTTTGCCGCACCCTATTTTTGGGGTGGATGATATGGATACAACCTATGACTTACTTCTTAGCCCATGGGAAGCAACACTTGGCGCAAAAGTTATAGTACCGACCCTTGATGGTGAAATAGAGATGAATATTCCAGCTGGTACATCATCTGGAAAGCGTTTTCGCTTACGTGGACGCGGTCTTGGTAATGAAAAATCTCGTGCTGACCAAATGGTTAGGGTTATGATAAAAGTACCTGAAATCATGAGCGACCAAGAACAAGCGCTTTGGCAAAAAATAGCTGAAATTTCTGATTTTACACCTAGATAGCTTTTTAATTGACTTCATTCTTACACTACGCTTTTTTACATTAAATTTCATTATCCTATAATAGCTTCACACAATACATTGTACCAAAGTGTTGACAAAGTCCCTGAGGGAAAACCTTTTATGAACAAAAGGCTTTCCCTCAGACCCCGTTTCCAAAAAACTTTAATAGCAATAAAGCATTAACTTTGAAAAATAGTTTTTTGCGCAACAAAAGCATTTAATTTTTTATAATTATATTTTGATTTTATAACATATAGCTTGTTCACCGCTTGACAGCATACATTGTGCTAGGGATTTTAATTTTTGTACAATATGATGATATATAGGAAGGATAAAACAAAAAACCATAAAATTTTTTAATTAAAAACCTTACGAAAACAAAAAAATTATATTCTTCTATTCACATAACCATTTAAAATAGTAAAAAAATATTTTTTATAGCAAAAAAAATGTATTTTAGTAAAATTTTTTTTACCAAAACCCTTGCCTATGCGCTTACAATGGTATATAAAGTTTTTGCGGATACGTCCGTATTCAGGTACAAATAACACACGCTTCAACGCGTAAAGGAAGGAATAACTATGAAAAAACTCGCAACACTACTTTTGGCCGCTGGCCTTGTGTTCTGTGGCGTAACTGGTGCTTCCGCCATTGATTTTAAAGCTAAAGGTCAATGGATCATGAGCTTTGACTATGGTCAAGGTATGTCTGGTTACACCGACACCCGTAATGGTGGTGACGTATACGGCTCCGGTTACGGCGGTCGTAGAGGCGCTGACAACTTCAACGCTAACCAACGTGTACGTTTACAAATTGATGCAGTAGCTTCTGAAAGCCTATCCGGTACCGTGTACTTTGAAATTGGTGAAAGCCAATGGGGTCATGTAGGTAGTGGTGGAGCTCTTGGTGCTGACCGCACTATCGTTGAAATTAAGCAAGCTTACCTTGATTGGATCATCCCTAACACCGAAGTTAAAGTTCGTATGGGTATCCAAGGTATCGGCCTACCTGCCCTTACCGGCACTGGCTCTCAAGTATTCATTAACGACGTAGCTGGTATCGTTGTATCTAACAAGTTCAGCGATAACGTTAGCCTAACCGCTTTCTGGGCACGTCCTTACAATGATAACTTCGAAGGCAACGATGTTGACAATCATGCAGTATCTGCTGGCTTCCTTGATAACGTAGACGCTTTCGGTCTTGTAATGCCTCTTACCTTTGATGGCTTCAAGATTATCCCATGGGTAACTTACACCATGGTTGGCCAAAACTTCGCTCGCTCTGGTAACCCAGGTCAAGGCGTTAGCTACGGCTTACTTCCTTTAGATCCAATTTCTGGTGCTGCTATTACCTCTAATAACCACCACGTATATGATGAACTATTCTCCTATGGTAACGTATGGCATGCAGGCTTAACCGGTGAAATCACCGCTGCTGACCCATTCCGCATCGCATGGGACGTAAACTACGGTCATGCATACTTCGGTTCTGCTGATGGTAATCATCTTGATTCTGCCTTTGGCGTACCTGCTGGTAGCTTCAAAGATTATGAAGCAAAACGCGAAGGTTGGTTCGCAAGCTTACTATTTGAATACAAAATGGATTGGGGTACTCCTGGCCTATACGGTTGGTACAGCTCCGGTGACGACGGTGACCCATATAACGGTTCCGAGCGTATGCCTTCCATCAGCAATGGTAACTCAGACAACTACTTCTCCGCTTTTGCTGGTAATGGTAACCCATACATCGCTCGCGAAGGTATCCTTGGTACCACCCTTATCGGTACTTGGGGTGTTGGTGTACGTCTAAAAGACTTTAGCTTCATGGAAGACCTAAAGCACACCTTCCGTATTAACTACTTCCAAGGCACCAACAGCACCGATATGGCAGCTGTAGTTGGTTCTGGTTTCAATGCTAATGGCTGGGAACAAGCTGATGCTGGTTTCTACCAAGGTGGCGGAACTGGTAATGGTTTATACCTTACCACTGAAGATCATGCTTTTGAATTCGGCCTAAGCACCGATTACAAAATCTATGAAAACCTAACTCTTTATGTTGAAGCTGCATATCTTGCACTTAGCTTTGACCAAGGTAACGACGTTTGGGGAGACAGATTCTCCGCAACCGACGCTTGGAACGTAAATGCTAGCTTCGTTTACAGCTTCTAAGAGTTGTTAGTTTAATATCTTAATGGGGGCCCTAAGGCCCCCATTTTTTTTATATCAAAGCCCATAATTAGGAAAATTAGATGAAAAAGATTTTTACACTTATACTTTGTGCCGGCCTAACTCTATGCTATATTAACAATGCTTTAGCTATTGATTTCAAAGCTAAAGGTGAATGGATTATGAGCTTTGATCTTGGTTCTGGTAGTCAAGGCGCTTCTGCTACGCGCGGTGGAAACAATGTCTACGGATATGGTTATAATACTGTACCCACAGCTGGACCAGATACTTTTAACGCTAACCAACGTATACGCCTACAACTTGAAGCCATAGCTTCAGAAAGTCTATCCGGAACAGTATTTTTTGAAATGGGCGAAAGCAAGTGGGGCAACACCGCCACAGGTGCAAGCCTTGGTGCAGACCGTACCATTGTAGAAATAAAACATGCCTATCTTGATTGGGTAATCCCAAACACAGAAGTAAAGGTTCGTATGGGTATACAATGGCTTGCCCTACCCTCCTATACCACAGGTGGCTCCATGGTATTAAACAATGATGCTGCTGGTATTGTAGTATCTAATAAATTTAATGATAATGTAACGCTAACTGGCTTTTGGGCCAGACCATATAATGACAATTTCATTGGTAGCAATATTGACAACCACGACTCAATTGATGACTCAAGTAACTTTCTTGATAATGTAGATATATTTGGGCTATCACTGCCCCTAAGCTTTGAAGGCCTTAATATTACACCATGGCTAACCTATATGGCAGTTGGTAAAAATTTTGCCCGTAGCGGTGGAGATCTTGGCAATTCCATTGGTACTGTTAGATATGGACTAACTCCAGAAGATTGGATTGGTAGAAATGCTTTATCTTCAACATCCAAAAGCAATAGTAACGACCTCTACCCTTACGCACATGTTTGGCATGCAGGCTTAACTGGTGAAATAACCATGATTGACCCCATTCGCATTGCGTGGGATTTTAACTATGGGCATGCTGACTTTGGCTCCATAGAAAACAATACGCATAAAGATTATAGCGTTAAACGTCATGGTTTTTACGGGAGCTTGTTATTTGAGTATAAAATGAATTGGGGAACTCCTGGCATATATGGCTGGTATTCAAGCGGAGATGATGGTGACCCGTATAATGGATCAGAGCGTATGCCAAGTATTAGCAATGCCAATGCTCATGTAGATTTTTCTCACTATGCAAGCTCAGGTGCTGTATCCATTGGGCGCGAAAGCGTACTTGGTACAAATCTAATTGGTACTTGGGGGCTTGGTATTCGTCTAAAAGATTTTAGCTTCATGGAAGATTTAAAACATACCCTACGCATTAACTATATCCAAGGAACAAACAATACTAACATGGCAGAATATGTTATGATAGACGGTTATCAACTAGATGGTAGTGTGCAAAATTCACCTACGGGCTACTATCGTGGACCACTTAATGGCTTCTATTTAACCACTGCTGACTATGCCATGGAGTTTGGCCTAACTACAGATTATCAAATTTTTGAAAACCTAAATCTTAATATAGAAATGGCATATTTAGCCTTACATCTTGATCAAGGTAGTGATGTTTGGGGTGATAACTTTACAGCTACTGACGCTTGGAACATTAATGCAAGCTTTATTTATAGTTTCTAAATAGTCGTAGCTGAAAAAATCATTTTCCAATGACTTTTTCTAAAGGCACGCCCACTACAAATGCCCTAACGAGACGCTGCAAGTTTGACCTAACGGGCGCATAGTGTTCCCGTTAGGCGAAGAATGAGCCTTATGGGAATAGCATGCAAAGTAATTGCGGCTCATTTTGCGTGGCGCAAAATTTTTCTTTCAGAAAAATTTCGTTAGCCAACACTTAAAAAATTTATTTTACACGTCATAAAAATGCTAGAAAAGAGTATGATATGCACTTTTCTAGCATTTTTATTAAGCAAAAAACAGTTATTTAAATTTAATAATACATGAAAATGCGTTTTTCATATATGACCAATTGTGATTATAATATGACAAGGGCTTCTTTGCTTTGCGGTAAAACGCGCCCTATAACAACACCTTGCTCACCAAGTTCCTTTAATCTGGACATAGCTAAATCAGCTTTGTATTCTGGAACAGCAAGCAAAAGCCCGCCTGAAGTTTGCGTATCAAAAATGATACTCTCAAGAGCTTGATCAAGTGAAGGGTTTGGCTTAGTCAACTTAGCCCAGTACTTTCTATTGTCATGACTACCAGCAGGAATTAATCCATTGCAGGCATAATCAATGGCAGGTGCAAAAAATGGAACGTCTTGACTATTGATTTCCACTTGCACCTTAGATGCAAGGGCCATTTCAATGCTATGCCCAGCAAGCCCAAAACCGGTAATATCAGTGGCAGCTTTTAATTCAAATTCATCTATAATAATGGCAGCTTGCTTATTTAGTTTAGAACACCATGTTTCAATAAGATTTTGACTTTGCTCCCAATTATCCCATCTTGCCTTAATACCAGTAGATAAAATACCAGTGCCTAGAGGCTTAGTAAGTATTAATACATCTCCAACCTTAAGACCATCATTAGTAGTAGCTTTTGTGGGGTCAATATATCCAGTTACAGAGAGGCCATACTTTACTTCTGCATCTTCAACACTATGTCCACCAACTAAGACACATTCTGCTTCATTTAAAGTATCTTGCCCGCCGCGCAAAATTTCAGACATGGTACTCAATCCTTCTGCACCATTGCACGCTGTTGGAAAAAACAACATATTTAATGCACACCATGGTTTTGCGCCCATGGCATAAATATCAGAAAGAGCATTAGCTGCAGCAATGCGACCAAACATATAGGCATCATTTACAATTGGTGCTAAAATATCCACCGATTGCACCAAAGCCTTACCAGTGGGAAAGGATACCACAGCAGCATCTTCGTTACGCGCACGTCCAGCTAATACGCGAGATTCAAGGCTAGCATTTGACGTAGTAGGTAAATTTATAAGCAATTGCTCCAAAACCTCTGGAGCTATTTTAGCTGCTCAGCCAGCAGCTTTTGCCATATCAAGCAGGTTCATGCTTTTCCTTAGTATTTAAATGTTATTTGGTATTTGTTTTTAAGCAGAAAAACAAATTCTATTGCAATATTAATATATAAGAAAATTATTAAATTCCAGCATCAGTTTTAATCACCAAACCTACCAGTACCGTGGCCCATACGGTTTACATCAGCATCTTCAAAAGAGTCCAAAGTATAGAGGCGAATTTTATTACTGCGGGGGAACTCTCGTTTTAATAAAGTTTTTAGTAGCCGCTTTATTTTTTCAGCATTAAGAGCTTCCCATGATTCTTCATGAAAGCCACGCTCTATTACGTTAAAACAGTCATTACCTGTACAAATAATAGCCACAGAGCGATTGCGCTTAAAAGTTCGCATATCAAGGCATTGGCCTTTTTTTAATTTATTAAGCCGCTCTATAACTGTAGGGATTATTGTTGCTTTATCATTCATTATGTTTACTAATTCATCAATTATACTTTTACCCATGAGCAAATGGTATGACTTTATTCTAAGTGCTTGTTATGGTAACTGCTGGACCAAAGCTTCGTCAAGAGGCATATCATAAAATTATATCCTTATTGCTATCATGCATTTTTATAGAGACAGTTTAATATAAATCTCTCTTTTAAGCCTATGCTATTTTAGGAGATGATGATATAGGCTGAGTTGCTGTCACTCCCGAGGCGAATATTTGCCACTGCTTCCCTTTATAGAAATGTAAAAATATATTGTGATGGTTCAACTAGTTAACCCTATGCTCGAATATAGCATCGCAAAAAATAGCGTTAATTAAAAATATAATCTTTAATAATCTATTATTTTACAGGGTATTACTAAAATTTTCACCGCTTATTCTTTGCAATGATTTATCTAATAATTTTCTGCAAAAAACTTGACCTTATACCTTGCCTATGCTAATTTTAACGTGCTTTGTGAAATGAGGCACGAAGTTTAACAAGGAGTGTCGCATGGATTTTGGCAAAAGATTAAAAGCAAAAAGTGCAAGCATTGAGCTTTTTGCTACTGCTGGAACCATGGGTATGCACCTAGTAAGTGGTCCCTTAGTAGGCTTTGCCATAGGTTATGGCCTTGATAAGTGGCTTGAAACCTCACCTTGGTGTAAATTAATTTTTTTTATCATAGGTATTGGGGCAGGTTTTCTCAATGTTTATGAAGATAGCAAAAAGCTTTTGCGTAAAATGCAAAAAGAAGGTACAAGTACAGCTGAGGTTAAGGTAGAAGATAACAATGGGAATAACCCTTAATTTACAAGTTTTATATTGCTAACAAATTTTTTACATAGCATTAACGCCTGGCTTTGGCGTAGAGGTTTTCACATTGCGCCCATAAGGATTATGCTACGCGACCAAGTGTGTTTTTTGATTGTTTGCCTTGCACTTGGATTTGCCATGCTGCCTTGGACAGAACTGGGTATACATTTTACCCTTGGTTCATTAATTTTTGTGATTGTTTTTGGAGGTATAGCTAAACACATACTCTCCATCAACCTAAATACATATTCCATGGGCCTTTTATTTGGAGTGCTATTAGGTACTACAATAAGGCTTGGAATAACCGCAATACTCTTGTATGTGGTACTTATAGTTTATGGTGCTTCGGCCGTAGCCTTTGCTTGCGGAGTGACTGTTAGCATGGCTGTAGCCCTTGGAACCTTTGCCCGTCAATACTTTATGGGGCATAAGCAGTAAGGAGCGATTATTATGGCAGGTAGTTTGCCGCATCCAGTTTTACTTTCCACCTTCTTCGACTTAAACGAAGTAACCATTGGTGGTCAGGTTGTTGAGTTTAGGCATGTATTTTTTAGCTGGACAGCTATGATACTTCTTTTTAGTGTTAGCTTCCTTGTGCGCCGAAACCTGACCATGGTTCCGGGTAAGCTCCAAAACTTTTTTGAAACTATCATTGATACAATGGAAGACTTCATTCATACCAACTTGGGGGATGAAGGTAAAAAATACGTTCCATTATTAGTTGGTATTTTCATCTATCTTATTACCATGAACTTACTAGGTCTAGTACCTGGCTTTGACGCACCAACTGCAAACCTTAATACCACCGTAAGTATGGCTCTTGTGGTATTTGTGTACTACAATATTGTTGGTATACAACGCTGGGGCTTACACTATATTAATCATTTCACTGGTCCATCAAAGGCCCTTATTCCACTTATGCTTCCTCTTGAAATTGTGTCGCACATTTCGCGTCCACTTTCACTTTCTCTACGTCTTTTTGGGAACATACGTGGTGAGGAAATTGTTATTATACTTTCCTTTGTAATGGCTCCAATATTAAGTAGTCTGCCCATTTACGCGCTTTTCTTGCTAGGTAAATGCATGCAGGCATTTGTGTTCTTTATGCTTACCATGATCTATATTAAAGGATCTTTAGAGCACGCACACTAATTTGTGGGGAATGGTCTTCGGACCCAAAACATATAACAATTTAAGGAGTATAACATGCGTAAATTCCTAATGGTCGCCTTAAACACCGTTGCCCTTGTTGGCATGGCTTCTCTAGCTTTTGCTGCAACACTTGAGCCTGCTGGTCTTGCAACCACAGCCTTCGCTTCTGCCTTTGGTATTGCTATTGCAGCCTTTGGTTGTGGTATTGGTATGGGTCTTGGTCTTAAAGGTGCCTGTGAAGGTATTGCTCGCAATCCTGACGCCAGCGGCAAGATTACTGGTGCAATGATTTTGGCCTTTGCATTTATCGAATCCTTGGCCATTTACACCTTGGTTGTGAGCTTCATTTTGCTCTTCGCCAATCCTTTCATGTAAACCGCAACAAAAATCTTATTCTTAAAAAGCCCTGAGAAATCAGGGCTTTTTAGTGTGCAAGCTATAATAAATATTTACACTTTGGTTTAAGCAGTGCATAATTACCCAATATAAAGTCAGACTATAAGACAAATCAGTAAAATTCATGGTGTTTTATGACACACATTAAGAACATTCGAGCACTTCTTGCTAATGGCAAAACAACCATGGGAACATGGTTGCAGCTTAACTCTGCTGATGTTGCAGAGTTATTGGCGCAAGCTGGTTATGATTGGGTGGTGGTAGATATGGAGCATGGAGCTTTTAGCCGCTCTGACCTGCCTTGTCTTTTTAGAGCTATTAGATGTGCTGGAGCAGTACCCATGGTGCGCGTATGTGAAGCTAAGAGCATGCCCATCAAAGCAGCGCTTGATGCCGGGGCTCAAGGTTTAATTTTTCCGCGTATAGATAATTATGAACAGTTAAATGCTGCCATTCATCATGCCTTATACCCTCACCTTGGAGGCCAACGTGGTTATGGGTATTGCAATGCAAATAGTTTTGGTATGGATTTTGAATTATATAACAATGACTTAGCAAATGATTTATTTTTTGTTGCACAAATTGAACACATTAATGCCGTTAATAATCTTGAAAGTATAGTAAGCCATCAACGCTTAGATGCTATTATGGTTGGTCCATATGACTTATCTGGATCTATGAACATTGTAGGTCAATTTGAACATGCTGATTTTCAAGCTGCAATGCTACATATTAAAAAAGTATGCAATATTCGCGGCATAACTATGGGAGTACATATTGCGCAGCCAGATCAGCAAAGTTTATTGAAATATATAAGCGAAGGTTACAGCTTTATTGCCTATGGTATTGACAGTGTATTTTTATGGCATGGGGCAAGGCGTCCTTTGGTAGGCTAGTCATGAATATTGTAGCTATAATTCCTGCTCGCATGGCATCTACTAGGTTCTTTGGCAAGCCATTAAAACTATTACATGGCCTACCCATGATTGGTCATGTTGCTTTGCGCACACGCATGGCCGAAATTCTTTCATCTTGCTATGTTGCCACCTGTGATGAGGTCATTGCTACATATTGTAAGAATATAGGTATTGATACAATCATGACCATGGATACGCATGAGCGCTGTACTTCAAGAGTTGCAGAGGCTCTAAGGCATATAGAAAGGAACACCCAAAAGACTATAGATATAGTAATTATTGTGCAAGGTGACGAACCAATGGTTACACCTGCAATGATTAATACTGCCTTAAGTCCCATGCTTGAAGATGCAAATATACAAGTTGTAAATCTCATGGCAACCATTGAAAGCGAAGCTGAGTTTCGCGATCCAAACACCATAAAAGTAGTAAGTAATCATCAAGGTGATGCATTATACTTTTCGCGCTTACCTATACCACATAGTAAGCATGTCAAACATTCACAAAGTATGTTTAAACAAGTTTGCATTATGCCTTTTAGGCGCGAAGCCTTATTAAACTTTGAGGCTTTAGCCCCAACTTATTTAGAGCAAGCTGAATCCATTGATATGTTACGTTTGCTTGAGCATGGGCATAAAGTGCGCATGATTTATACTGAAGCGAAAAGTAAATGTGTAGATACTTTAGAAGATTTAAATCAAGTACACATACTTATGCAAAATGATTCTTTAATACCATTATATAACCCATACCCACAGGGCGCAAATATATGAAAATTGCAATTAGTACATCTAGTTTCGGTGTTTTTGACCAGGCTCCACTAAATTTACTTCAATCTAACTCACTAGAAGTTATTCAAAATGACAAGGGGCGTACTTTAAATGAGCAAGAGAGTATAAGCCTACTTAATGGGTGCGTTGGTATTATTGCTGGCACAGAGCCCCTTACTGCCCAAGTCATGAAGGCTAGCCCAAGCTTAAAGGTTATTTCGCGTTGCGGTGTTGGAGTTGATTCAGTGGATTTAGAAGCAGCAAAAGCTCGTAATATTAAAGTATTTACAACTCCAAAAGCCCCCACCCAAGCTGTAGCTGAATTAACTCTTGGGCTTTGCTTATCCCTTTTACGCAATATAGTAACCGGCCATGCAGATATAATTACAGGTCAATGGCAAAAGCGTGGTGGTTTTTCCTTACATGGTAAAAGAGTTGGCATTGTAGGATTAGGGCGTATTGGACTTAGAGTTGCTCAAATATTTGAAGCTCTTAATGCAGAAATTGCTTATTATGATATTGAAGAAAAAGATGAAGGTTATAATTTTATGCCCTTACATGATTTAATTGCTTGGGCGAATGTTATCACTCTACATTGTCCGCTTGGTTTACAAAAAAGAGCACTTATCGGCCCAAGAGAACTTAAGCTTATGCAAGGTAAATGGCTAATCAATACTGCCAGAGGTGGGCTTGTTGACGAAAAGGCCCTCTATGAACATTTGCATGATAAGCATATAATGGGTGCCGCTTTGGACGTTTTTCAAAATGAACCCTATGCTGGACCGCTAACTAAGCTTGATAATGTTATATTAAGTCCGCATTGTGCAGCCTTTGCAAGGGAGTCACGTATTGCAATGGAAATGGAAGCAACTATCAACTTATTAAATGCATTAGGATAATTATGCCAATTTCTTGTTTAGTATTTGATTTTGACGGTATCATTTTAGAAAGTGTTGACGTGAAAGCTAAGGCCTTTGCAAGCTTAACCGCCCCCTATGGTCAAGAAGCCCAAGATCTTATGCTTATGTATAATAAATTACATGGTGGCATTAGCCGTGTGGTCAAATTTCGTTGGTTTTTTGATGAAATTGTAGGACGTTCCATTACTGAAACTGAACTTGAGCAATGGTGCCAACGCTTTTTGGAACTATGTTTAGAAGAGGTTAAAATTAGCCCTCTTGTGCCTGGCATAGAACAAACTTTAAAAATGTGGCATAATAAATTACCCTTGTATGTTTGCTCCGGTGCACCACAAAAAGAATTAGAAATGTTACTTAATTTACGTGGATTAAGTCATTATTTTGTTGGCATACATGGCTCTCCTCCGGCTAAAGAAGAACTTTTGCGTAGCATAGCTATACATTCAAAGCTCCCCAATGATAGCATTCTTATGATTGGTGACTCACCAACTGATATGTTGGCTGCTGAGGCTGTAGGTACTCAATTTTATGGAAGAGGAGCTGATTTTAAAGGCAGCATGTGGCCTTGGGCTCATGACCTCATGGAACTCAACTCGTGGATTGGTAATCAGTAAATTTAATAACTATCATGTTTTTTAAAGTAACTATTTAATCGGCATTTGAAAAACTACATAACACACTGAAAAAAAATATTTTTTAGCAAAATGAGCAAGTAAAAATGCCGGAAACAAGCGTATGAAATACAATATTCTGGCATTTTTATGGTGCTAAAATACAGTTTTTTAGTGCCGCCTACCGAAATTTTTCTGCAAGAAAAATTTCGCGTGCCGTAAAATAAGCCAGAATTAACTTCTGGCGTCCTCAAAAGGTATATTTATTAAATATATCTCTCAAAATATTGCACCCGAAAAGCCCATTCGACATTAAAAAGCCTTGCATGAGGCAAAGTATGCAAGGCCTTAATATTAAAACTGGCTGAGGGAGTGATTTTCATAACCCCTCCCTCAGGTTTATGGTTCACTAATTAGAAACTATAAACGAAGCTTGCGTTTACGTTCCATGCATCGGTTGCTTCAAAGCCATTGCCCCATACATCTCCGTCTTGATTCATCCATAGAGCAATATAGGCTGCATCAACCATAATCTCAAAATTTTCATACATTTTATATGTATTGGTAAAGCCAAATTCCATAGCAGTATCAGCTGTGGTCATATAGATACCGGCATCAGTTTTAAAGGCTGCCGATCTATTGGCAGAGGGGCTAAAGCGTGTGCCATCATCATTAAATGTTTTCTTACCGCGTAGATATTGGGCCATATCAGTACTATTGGTACCTTGGAAATAGTTTACACGTAGGGTATGCTTTAAGTCATCCATAAAACTGAAGTCTTTTAAACGAATGCCCACACCCCAAGTGCCAACTAAGGTGTTGCCAATAACATTTTCGCGCGCAATATATGGGTTACCAGAAAAAGCAAGATGTGAAAAATCTATATCACCATTATTAGTATCCATGGTAGGCATGCGCTCAGAACCATTGTCTAAATCGTCGTCATCACCACTACTATACCAACCATAAATACCTGGCATACCCCAATCAAGTTTATATTCTACTAAAAGACTGGCAAAAAAACCTTGGCGCCTTAAATAGTCTGCTCCGTATTGAGCATCACCATAGTTAAAGTCCCAGGCAACACGAAATGGATCCCAAGTAGTAATTTCACCAGTAAGACCTGCATTTATAACATTACCATAAGGGAACAAGTCATTATCCACATTATTGCTTATCATGCCGGAATCCATACCAATGGGGAATAAACCTGTGGCCATGTTAACAAAGTCGCCACCAAGATCATAGTCATCATTTGTACCTTCGCGAGCAAAGTTTTGACCAATTGCTGCGTATGTTACCCATGGCACAACTTTTACACCATCAAAGGTCATGGGCAAAACTAAGCCAAATAAATCTACATTATCAAGCATATTTGATGAATGCCCATTGTCCGCATCATTGATATAATTATCATTGTATGGTCTACCCCAAAACAATGTTGCACTAAAGAAATCGCTAAACTTATTTGATACAACTATACCTGCAACATCAGCATTAAAGACTTGAGAACCACCAAGCCCAGCTGGGAATGATGGCAGCGCAATGCCTTGTATACCCATTCTTACTTGAACTGTTGTATCTGGCACCACCCAGTCAATATATGCACGTTTTAACTCTACTATGGTTCTATCAGCTCCAAGGCCAGCACCATCATCCACATTGCCCCAGGTACTGTTTCCGATTTCAAAAAACACAGTACCAGACAAACTTTCTGAGGCTACGGCATCAATTTGTAAGCGCACACGCTGCCTTGCTTCAAAATTATCCTCACTGGGATTACCATATCCTGAGCCATATACATTACCGCCTGAACGTGAATCATTATAACCTGCCATGCCAGATCCATAGTCAAAACTCATAATCCATTGGCCTTTTGCCTTAAAGTCTATGGCCTTTGCTGGATAAGCAAACCCCAAAATTAGACCTGCAGCTAATATTAATGTTGTAAGCTTTTTCATAAATCCTTCCTTCGCGTATACACGCTTATAATAATTTCATACCTGATTTGTGCGTCTGCAATTATTTTATATATAAAGCTATGGCATATGGCAAGCATTTTGGTAAAAAAATTTTTACTTTTTTATAATATATTTGCTCCACACAAAAACTATCAAATAAATATTCAATAAAAATAAATGTATATTTATATGCATTTTATTGACCTTAGTACAAAAATTTATACCATATTTTCAGAAATATATCTTTTTTATAGATTAATATATAAAATAAGTGGGGCAACCTTGAAAAATATAGAACCATAAAAAAACTCCCCAGCATTGGATGCTGGGGAGTTTTTTTTCTTCAAAGTTATTTGAGCTTAATCTCATTTTTTTACATATTGCACATACTGCCTATCAGTACCCATAATATGCTTAATAAGCCAATCTTTTAAAAACTCTAATAATTGAATGCTTAACACTGCACTTCCACTATTTAACTGCTGCTTAAACTCCACAAGCTTATTTACAAATTTACGATGTACTTCTTTATGCTTTGTAACGTCAGGGTACCTTGAGCCACCAAAGATATTTTCTTCGTCCTTAAAGTGGTTTACAGTATAATCTGCCAAAGCATCCAATAAATCACCCAAGGACTTTTCGCTAGCATTGTTTTGCATGGCTTTATATAATTGATTTATGTAATCACAAAGAACCTTGTGCTGGCTATCAATAGAATCAATACCAAGGCGTAACTCATCACTCCAAACAATAAATGTACCCGTAGCTGTGGCCGAGTCTAAATTTCCTGTATCAAGAGCATGCACAATAATATCAATTTCATCAACACTGCTGGAAAAAACAACAAGCGTATTCATAAAATTACGCATGTACTCACCAGTAGTTGCTGAAACTTTTTGCACTCCATTAAGGGATTCATTTATATGATGGCTGGTTTGCGACTGAGCCTGAGCTGCTGCTGCAATATCACTTAACTGGGCAGCCGTTTCATCCATGCCATGAACAATATCTTGCATAAAAATCCCAGCTTTGGTTGCTTTTTGCGCACTTTCTACTGTATACTCCACTGCTTTAGCAACCGCTTGCATATTGCGATTGGTTTCATCTTGAATACTCACAACAGCAGTTTCAACTTCCTTTGTGGCAAGTATTGTTTTTTCGGCAAGCTTCCTTACTTCATCAGCAACCACGGCAAAACCGCGTCCGGCATCACCGGCCCTTGCAGCTTCAATGGCTGCATTAAGCGCTAGCAAATTTGTTTGATCTGCAACATCATTAATAACCCCCATAACCTTGCCAATATCAACAGTTTTTTCAACCAACACATTCATGGTATCACGAAGGCCAAGTACAGTTTCCTTAACAAGTTCAATGCCGCCTACAGCATCCTTTACCTCATTAGCGCCTATCAATGCATTTTGCCTTGAATTTTCTGCCCCTTGAGAAGCAGAATCTACTTTTTGAGCCGATTCTTCAGTATGTTGCACCATAAGACTCATAGCTTCATGAGTTTCACCTAAATTAGACAGTTGTGATGCCATACCTGCTTCAATTTCATTTACAACTTGCGTAAATTCGCGCACTCCATTGGTTAATTTTTTTGTGACACTTGCAGCTTTGTTACCTATTTTTTGCATATCTTGTAAGGTTTTTTCCTGCATACCTTTTTGCTTGGAACTAGCTTCTAGCTCTCTACAAATATTTTGATATTGGTCGTTTAACATATCAAATTGCTTTTGTAGGTCTGTATATTCTTTACGCCACTTATCACCTAAGCTTGAAATCTCTTTATATATTGCACTACAATCATCATATACGGCTACACTTTGCGCGCCATGCGCATCATTTTGCAAATATTTTAATAATTCTTGTGCATCGGTATTTTGTTTAGAGTTTTGATTTAACTGGGTAAAAATCCCAAAGCAAGCAAGAATGATGCTACACCCTAAAAGTACATAGGTTATGGGCATACTGGCGTCTAACAACATAGATAAAACATTCAGCAATAACAGACCTATAATAGTGACAATATACCACGCACCTGCTTTCATGAAAATCTCCACTAAAAAAAGTTATTTTATACACAATCGGAAAATTGAGAAAAAAAATTATACCTATTTCAACTATTTTATGTTAAAATGTATTATTGATTTATGGATTTTACAATATACTTATTAAACGACAATTTACTATTAATACTTATAATATAAGATTAAATACGTAAAAAGGGAACACAATGAAATTACTTGATTTACGTACATTGCCATGTCCACAACCAGTAATAAAATGTCGCCAAACCATCAACGAAGAAAATATTGCACAAATACAAGTTCTTGTGGATAATGATGCTGCGCTAGAAAATGTCAGCCGATACTTAACTCAGCAAGGCTTTGCAGTGCAAAGCAAAAAACAAGGGCAAGACTTTTGCATTACTGCTTTGCAAAACCATAGTGAACAAATTCAAAATACGCAAGAATATCTAATTAATACAAATAAAGACGCTGAAGATAAAGCCATAGCTATTTTCATAACTACACAACACCTTGGGCTAGGTGATGACGAATTAGGCGAAAAACTTATGGCAACTTTCTTAAGTACACTACCAGAACTTGGCAAAAGCCTTTGGCGCGTCATACTTCTAAATGGTGGAGTAAAGCTTGCTGCTCAAAATGGTCCAGCCTTAACAACACTTCAAGAGTTAGAACAAGCTGGCGTTAGCATATTAGTATGCGGCACTTGTCTTGCTTATTATGAACTTAAAAAACAAGTGGGAGAAACTTCAAATATGCTTGATATTGTTACTAGTTTGCATCTAGCAGATAAAGTTATTCGCCCCTAATGCAGAAAAAGTCACATACATAAAATAATATTACAAATCTAGTCCAACTCACGCTCTTCAATGCTAGATGAACTTGGTTTTACACTTTCTGGAGCCTTGGTCACGGGTTTTAAACCTGGCACTACATCTTCCACTTGAGATGAGCTTTTTACTATACTATCACGCATATATAAACGCCCAACTACGCCCATATCCTCATATACACCCACGACACTACCATTTAATCTCCCAGTTGCAGGTGGATTAAATATAACAACATAATAAATACGCGCAATTGCACCACGTGTTTTTAATAGCTTGCCAGCAACAAGCCAGTCATTATTCCCGTCACCATCCCAATCAGTAATGGCCACCATATCCACATCTACACGTCGCTCTATTCTGGTGCTACTTTTTTTTGTCCTAACATTTTTAATATTGGTGATGCTAAATCCATCTCTACGGATTTGTACACTATTTTCCTTAGGTTTTGCACGGACCAGCTGTGCAAAAGGAAGGCCTTGTGTAATATCCACCTTATCATCAAAAAGAAAGTCTGCCTTTAGCCGTTCATAAAGCAACTGTCCATAGTCCATGGAACTAGTTTGCCACATGGCTGGCGTATAATTACGTGAACTATCTAAAATATCGCGAGCAATGAGCTCATTGGGCATACGATCTGCCATGAGTTTAAATTGATGAGCCTGCACAACATTTACTTGGCGTCCAGTACATGCTGACAACAATAAACACATACTAAGTATACAAAAAATATAGCGATAAAAATGCATAAATACCTACAGACTAAGGTTTCTTTTAATAAAACAAAAGAGCATATAAGTATTTTGAGGTCAAGGATTTTATTGTTTTTAATTTATGTTTTTAGGATTTTGTACAAAATTTCCACTGTTTTGAAAATTAAAATTTATAGCAGTGTCAAATTATAAAATCCCCTTGGTGCAGGGGATTTTATAATTGATAACAGTGTTAAATTTATTAGTTATTGGGATTACCGTCATTACCAAAATAAATTGTAATAGTATAAGAACTACCTACAGTTGGTGCATCAAGAGTTGGGTTACTGGTATCACTTGCTTCGCCAAGGGTAAAGGTTCTTGAAAAGTCCACGTCATTGGCAAAGTTATCCAATTCTGCTGCAGTAAATCTATCGTGAAGATAACCACCAACCCATTGGACACCCTCTTGATAAAGTTGAATAATATCACCAGTGCTAGTTGCCGTATCATATGGATTATAATCCCTAAAGGTGACATCATAATTGGTAGGTGTAGTATCATCGGCACTATTTAATATGTTAATGTCTGTAATTTGATTTGCAGCATTATTATCATTAAAATCAAACACTTTATCACCTGTACCCTTGAGGCTAACTGTACCACTATCTTGGTCAAGAATGATGGTTCCACTGGTCAGGCCACCCTTGCCTTTAACAATTGTACCGTTTACATCTTGGGTAGTAACTCCGATGGTAAAGTTTGCGCGCTCCTCCGGAATAGTTTGACCAATGTGTTGCATGTCCAAAGTACCATTACTCATATTAGTAATGTTTACATCAATAGAACCGTGCCTACCACCGGTTTGGGCTTTAGCTTCAATGGTGCCGCCGGTCATATTTTCAACAATAATATTACCCCAGCCACCTAAGGAAGTATTTGCTACGGTACCATTTTGTAAATTAGTTATATATACGTCGTTATGGCCGTGATATGTGTCTTCATCACCTGGGTTTACAAGACCACCTGTCATAGTAGTAATATGAATTTCATCATAACCTTCACCACCATGTACTTCACCACCATTCAAAGTAGTAATTTTAGTGATATTGGCAACTTCTCTACCATCTTGATCAAAGCCATGGTCACCAGCATTTACATAACCATTGTTCATGGTATCAATAACGATAGAGTCAGCACCATCGCCACCATACACTCCCACCTTGGCAATTTGAGAGATGTTGCCATTTAACACTTCAAGGTTAATGGTATCGTCTCCGGAACCTGCATCTATTAGGGCATCTCCTGTCATGTTGGAGGGATCGTCACCGCCGTTTATGATAATTATATCATCGCCACCTTGCCCATTGATGGTCCCGCCTTCAAAGTCACCTTTAATAGTGATAATATCATCACCACCATCTGCTGAGGCTGAATCAGTGGCATTATCCGCATAGATCGAGCCATTTTGCATGTTACCAAGTACAGTAATTTTATCATCATTGCCCACAGCTTTAGCATCGCTAGCACCATCATAAACATTGGAGTCACCTACAATGAGGCCATCTTCAAAACTACCCGAAATGGTAATATTATCCTTACCAGCAATTAAATAGCCACTGGCATTATTATTATCAGCAACGGCATCACCAATAACTTTAGAATTGATATCATTTACATTGCCGCCTACTCTAATGGCATCATCACCAGCTTGGGCGTCAGTGGTTGCATCATAGGATGCACCATTGGCATAAACAGCACCACCTTCAACATTACCAGTAACAAGAATTATATTATCTTGATCGGCTAACCCATCCACTGAGGTTCCAGCCTGAACATTGTCATTATGCGATATGGCCCCACTTAGCGCAGCACCTGTGATAGTTATAACAATAACATAGCTAACACCTTCTGAACTTACAATATATTTAAGCTCCCTACGCTCACCAGGGTTGATGCTTATAACGTCACTGCTGGTAACGTCTAAGACAAATTCATATTCCAATTTACCAGCATTACCATTTTTTATGGTAAAGGTACCAAAACTATTTTGTATAACATTACTACCTTGGCTAGAGCTAATGATATTGTCTTCATCGGCTTCATCCTGGTCATCATCATCGCCATCAGAACTATAGGTAACAGTATATTGTGTAACATTTTCAGGATCATCAATATCAATGGTACCAGAAGCTACAATATCACTAGTACTACCCGCCGTTACATCATTATCTGTACTTGGTGTAACGGTGATAGATGGTTTATTTTCCGTACCCTCAATGGTGAATTCTAAAGTACCACTATCAAAAGCATTATCATCATCCCTAGCCATTATATCAAAGCGCTCAGCAGTTTGCTGACCATCGGGTAAGGCTTCTACATATTCTTTTTGTTGAGCTGTTACACCAAGGGTATAGGTATAGCTACCATCAAGATTAATAACTAAGTTACCATAAGCTCCCTCAATAGTGGTGCCATTGGCATTTACTGCTACTTCATTACCATCATTGCCAAAAGAGTAAAGTGTTACAGTAGCACTATCCACATCACTAAAATTAATTTGACCTGTTGTACTTTGCTGCACAGCGTCATTATCGTCATCCACAAATAAAGAAACTGATGGCTGCCCAATACTTATGGTTGGAGCATCGTTGGCTCCTTGAATATTTACTGTAATAGTTGTGGCTGTGCTTTCATTAGTTCCATCAGAAGCCTTTACCTCAAAGAAATCTTGCACTGTGTCGCCAAGGGCTATGCCTTCTGACTTTGTTTGGTCAATTACATATATATATTGACCAGTTGTACTATCTAAATATAGAGCACCATAGGTGCCTGCAAGCTTTAAGTCATAAGCATTATAAGCTTGGTCAGAGTGAGCAACACCATTCACAAGAATATAGGTTAAGGAGCCTTGTGCACTATCAACATCTGTAGCAGTAATAGTGCCTGTATCAGTTGGTGTTCCAGCTTGAACTATGGCAGGTGTTTGGGGGTCATTGTCATCATCAATCACTCCAGCCTCAACTACAGTTAGCTCATCAACTGCTGTAATAGTAGGCGCATCATTGGCACCATTGACAGTTATATCAAGTGTCGCTTCACCAAAAGAATCATTGTCATCAGTGGTTCTTAAGGTAAAGCTATCAGTTACACTTACCTCACCAAGAGCACTCAAGTTATCAATTTGAGTTTGAGTTACACCTGTGGTGTAGGTATATGTGCCATTGGCATTTACCACCAAGTTACCATAGATGCCTTCTACTGTGATGCTACCACTTGTACTTGCAGCAGTACGATTAATAGAACCTGCACCACCTGTGGCAGTAATAGTTTGTATGGCACCATCACTATCCACATCGGTAACAGACCAAGTGCCGCTAGCAGTATTATCAGAACCAGATGTAACACTATTATCATTATCCACTATGGATAGGATTGGTAAATCATTGGTACCAGTTACGGAGATAGTAATGGTTGCATCTACAGTATTTGCACCATCAGATACTTTCACGGTAAATACATCTGTTTTTACTTCACCCTCGGCTAAGCCTTCTGCCTTAGTTTGGTCAAGAGTATATTCATATGCACGAGTTGTTCCATTAAATGTTAAATTACCATATAGGCCCACCCCTGCACCATCAAGAGTATAGGTTAGAGTTGCACTATCAATGTCAGCGGCTTCAGGCAAAGTTCCATTGGCAATGGGAGTACCAGCGTAAGCTGCATTGGGATCAGCACCTGTAGTACCAAGCACACCAGCTTCTTCTGCAGTGTCGGTTGCATTAGTAACTACAGGCGCATCATTGGCACCATTAACAGTTATATCAAAAGTTGCTTCATCAAAGGCACCATTATCATCAGTAGTTCTAAGGGTGAAGCTATCAGTTGCGTTGACTGTATCACCGCCAAGTCCTTTTAAAGCAGTAACTTGAGCTGGTGTTACTCCTGTGGTGTAGGTGTATGTACCGTCAGCATTTACAACTAAAGTACCATAGCGACCTTCAACTGTTATGCTACCATTTGCAACACCACTGGCATTGCGAGTAATGCTATCAGCACTACCTGTGGCTGTAATGGTTTGAATACTACCATCAGAATCAACATCGGCCACAGACCATGTTCCCCTAGCAGTGGTATCAACACCATTATCAGTAACTTGGTCATCTGAACTTACCATGGCAAGATCTGGCAAATCATTAGTACCAGTAATGGTTACAGTCACAGTTTCAGAGCCAGTATCATAGCCATCATCAACGCTTATGGTATATGTAATAGTTATTACCTCACCTTCAGTTAGAGCATCAACAATGGCATTATCTGCAAGCCCAAAAGTGTATTCATAATCGCCACTCATCGCATCTACAGCATTAATATTAAGTGTTCCATAATCAGCAGCATTGCCACCACCTGCTACTTCAGCCTTGGTTACAGAAACTGTTAAGCCAGCCACTGCATCATCAGGATCATTAACATCGAAGGAATGGGTAACATCAAGGTTACTACCGGCATAGGCTTGGTTTGGGTTGGCTGGGTCCACGGCATTTGTGCCAGCATCACGCCCAACACCACCTTCAATGGTGTCTATAGTAGTGTTATTTATAGTTATGGTTGGAGGGTCATTAGTACCAGCTACAGTAACAGTGATTTCTTGCTCAACCCAAGCACCATTTGAATCTTGTACATATATGGTAAAGGTATCAAGGCCAGGGTTATTTTTATCTATACCAGCAGCAGCCAGTGCATCCACAACATAAGTATACTCACCTGTAGCTGCATCATAGCTAACAGTACCATAAGTCAAGGCAAGATCAGCGCCGGCTGCTGTAAGACCAAGAGCAATGGGGTCAAGTGTGTCGCCTACATTGCCAATACCTGAGCCCAAGTAAACTGTTACACTGTCGCCAACGTCTATATCACCTACAGTGGCAGTTCCAGTAACAGTACCAGTTGTAGTAGATACACTTAAATTTCCACCACTTACATCAGTAACACTGGTAGTACTAATGGTTGGTTTATCATTAGTGCCAGTAATAACTACTTCCACAGTTTCAGTTTGGTCACCAGCTTGGTTACCATCACTAACAGTAATAGTGTATTCTAAGGTAATAGTAGAGCCTGCTGCAATACTATTAGCTACACCGTTATTATTTAATTGAAAAGAATAAGTACCATCTTGATTAAGGGTAAATGTACCAAAGGCGTCGTTATTATAGTTTGTTCCATCAAGGGTAACATTATTTTGAGGAGCAAAAGAATAAGCTAAAATAGTGCCATCATCAACATCGCTGGCTTGAATTGTACCATTAGCTGTGGGTATGCCGGCTATATTGGCATTAGGACTTGCACCACCAACACCGGCTTCTGTTATGGCTAAATCATCATGAGCTGTAATTACTGGAGCATTATCAAAACCTAGTACAGTTATACCTACTTGATTAGATGTACTGCTGGCATTACCTGGGTCAGTGGTGGTCACGGTAAATGACTCAGACCTTGGCGAAGTTCCTGTAAGAGCACCTAGATTATTATACAAAGGACCATCAGCTGCTGTAAATAAATTATAAGTATACGTGCCATCAGCATTAACCACAAAGCGACCATATGTGCCATTTATAGTGGTTGGAGGAGCACCTACAGAAGTATTGATAACATAGTCAGTATTATTAATTGTAAAAACAACAGATTGGTTTTCTATACCACTGGCAGGATCAGGGTCAGTAATTACTATGGCACCAGAAACACTAGTATTTGCACTATTATCAGCTAAGGTTGGTAGCCCAGCTAAACTAACACTGATACTTGGAGCAGAATTGCCACCTGTAAAATCAATGTCCAAGCCACCATAATTGCCATCACCGGTCACAGTTTGTTTTACACCATTAATAATCAAATTATCTTCACTGGCATCAAAATTTTCAATTATTACGTTGGCTCCAGCAGCAACATTCTTAATATTTAAAGTATCACCAGTACCATCATTGGCTCCAAGGTCTATTCTGCCACCAGCAATGGTGTCAATAATAACTGTATCTGCACCACCACCAGCTTCAATGGTTCCATCAAAAGTTCCATTGACCACAATTCTATCTTGTCCGCCCTCAGTATCTTGTGCGCCAGTAACATCATCACCATATATGGCAGCAGGGGCAGTTACATCACCATTAATGGTAATGGTATCGTTGCCATAGCTGACACTTGCACCTGCTTGGCCAGCATATGAATTAACATCACCAGCAATGATGGAGTCAGTGAAGTCTCCATTTATGGTAATGCTATCATTACCAAATTTTGTACTCACCGCATTGGTAACGTCCTTAGCATCACCATAAATGCTATCACCACCAGTTTTATTATTAAATACAATATTGTCATTTCCAGCTATAAGTGTACTGCTATCAACGCTTTCGGCATCACCAACCACAGTACCGGCGTCCATATTTTTGCCTATAATTTCATCATTACCGCCAGTTACATGAGCACCACCGCCAATATCTATGGCATCACCAGATATCACAACTCCAGCTGTATTCATGTCATTTTGCAATTCAATGCGTTGTGAACTAAGTACATGGGTTCCACCAGATATGGTTTGCTCATCACCAAAAAAAGTAGCATTACCATCAGCAGTTAAAAGCGGTAAACCAATGTTAGGAACAGTGCCTGTATCCAATGAATCATCACCAGCTGATTCTCCTGCCACCTCCGAGTCTTCATCATCTTCTTCTTGCGGAGTAAGCAAAAGCTCATCATCAGTACCAAGATCTTCTAAGCTTGATGAACCAGAACCAAAAGATGGACCATCATCATCACTACTACCTAGCTCACCAAGAGCGCTTAAACCAAAGCCTTCAAGCGAATTGAGTAAACTTTGGTCCAATAAAACTTGTATCTGATTACTGTCTGTGGATGCATCGGCATCATTATCAGCATCATTTTTTTCTTCTTCCTCTTCCTCTAATTTAGTTTTTTCTTCTTCCAAATCAGACTCTTGATCAATATTCAACAAGGCATTAATGGACCCTAAAACTTCATTCATCTCTTCAAGGCTAAAGTTATGTTGGGTCAGCTCATAACTTTCATCTTCTCCTATAAAAGCACCTTGACCAGAAGAAGTTATGGGAAGTAATTGTCCGTCATGTGTAGTTAGTACAAGGGTATGGCCCAAATCTAAATCAATAACAAAGTGAGTTTGGCTTTTATCCACGTTTACTGAATCCACAAAATCTGTACCACGAATACCAACAGTAGCCTTTGGTGTTACCACCTTAAAAGCATCTGGATTTTGTTCAACAACTTGCCCACTTATGGAACGCATAGTTCCTTGAACTAAATTAAGTACAAAGGATGGATCCTCATTGCCAAATGAAAACTCTTTCACCGCAAGGGTGGTTTCAGGGCTAAGCATGGCTTTGGCACCATCACTAAAGGTAAGTTCAACGGCAGAACCTTGAGTTTTTATGACATCAGTTTCATAAACACTATCACCTTGCTTAAGCTCTAGGGCTTTTCCATCGCGCTCAACTAAAATAGGACCGCTAGCCTTGGTAATAGTTGCTGCCATATTATTTGACTGTGCCATACTACTCTCCTTAAACCATTATATAATATAAAAATTAAACTCGTAAATAAAGCCTGTCAAACCTTCAAACAAGCCACAAAAATTATACCCGTGAAGATAAAATCATAGCATGATAAAACAATGCATAAGCATTGCCCCAAAATAGGGCAAAACAAATGACTGGCAATAAATTGCTACAAAAACATATGGGAATTATATAAGATAAGCCCGACATGCTCAAAGTAGTTTGCAACGTACCATTAAAAAACATGTCTCTCCTGGGCAAGGGCCTAAACCCTCAGAGCAAAAGCTCCTGATGCTAATAGGGGCACTAGTCCAGCACCCAATGCGCTCTAGGCACATAATTTGTCATGTCATTTCAAACCAATACACATATACACAACATTCAAAATCAGTATACAAACTCACAATAACACTTAACGGACGACTACTAGAAAAATTTAGCTCTGTCAATAATTTTTTCTTTTTTGACCTACAGAACGTCATTGTAATGTTAAAATATGTAACTTAACTAAACTTAAAAATTATTTTCATTTATTCAAAAGTTTTATATATTATTCCTTTACACTTGCTTTACGTTTATTCTGATTTTTTTGCCATATAGTAAAGTGCCACAAAGCCATAAGTCCATGCCCGATGGCATACACAGCTAAAGCATAGGCTGTATAGCGATGATAATCCAAAAAGCTTACCGAAAACTTAGGGTCACTCTCCCAAAGTACATACCATATAAAACCAAAAAATACTGTTAGGGTGAAAAATACAAAGCCAAGTCCTTGAATAACTCCAGGCAAACCTCCAGGGCGAGGTGCTGGGATATTACCTTGCATTAATTTTTCAAAATCTTTTTTAAATTGTGTATTGTCACCCCAAAGATAAGGGAAAAAGTACTTTATGCCACGTCTTTTCAAGCTTACAATCAAAAAAATACAAATAAATGGAACCAAGAGTAAACCTAGTTCAATATGCCAAGAATCTATTGTATGATTGTGCACAACCTTAATAAGTTGCGCCCAAACCAAAAAGATGGCTAGAATATGCCAAATGCGTAAAAATGGAGTTTGAAAAAAACCAAAAAACTTCCATAATAATGGAAATTGCTCAAAAAAACATCGCACTAATTGCATACTATCTCCTTAATATTAAAATTATTAATACATAAAAATTATTCAATAAATGAGGTTTACTGTCAACCATATGTTACAAAAAAATTTAACTCAAAGCTTAGCTTTACGAAATACTTTGTAATGGTTATACTTTACATCTCCAAATTTTAATTCGAGGTATTTATGATTACTGCAGATTTACATAACCATACGCTATATTCTCATGGACTTGATACACCAAAAACCATGTGGGCCTCTGCTAAAGCAAAAGGTATTGAGCTTTTTGGTTTTACCGAACACTCCCCAAGGCCGCAAAATTATACTTATACCAATGAATACCGTGAAAAGCTCACCAAGTAT
>CAYJLD010000003.1:32830-49938 GCA_964371195.1 uncultured Desulfovibrionaceae bacterium
CCCCAATATGTTGCAGAAGTACAAGAACTTCAAGCCGCATTTCCAAAACAAGTGCTTCTTGGCATTGAAATGGATTGGATGGAAAAAGAACAAGACTTCATCAAAAACGCCCTATCAGCTTACGATTTTGACTATAACATAGGCAGTGTGCACTTTTTAGAAAATTGGGGCTATGACGATAACCCTAATGGCTGGCAAAGTGTACGTACCACAGAACGCTTTGAGCATTATAGCAATTATTTCAAAACTGTAGCCGAGATGGCCAAAAGCGGGCTATTTAATATAGTTGGGCATATAGATTTAATTAAAATTTATTCCGTCGACACCTTTAGTGAATGGATAAAGGATAAAGGTTCGCAAAATCTTATAGCTGAGGCTTTAATTGCAGTAAAAAAAGCCAATATGGCCATGGAAATATCTTCAGCCGGACTGCGTAAATTATGTAAAGAAATATACCCTGGCCCCATTATCATGGGTCTTGCCAAAGATTTACAAGTACCCATAAGCTTTGGTTCAGATGCGCACAATAAGGATGACGTAGCTGCCGATTTTGATAAGCTAGAAAACTATGCCAAAAGTTATGGATATGCGCATAGTGTCTGGTTTTACAAGGGGAATATGTTTGAACGTGAATTCTAATACGCTTATAGCTGTATCCAATGCAAGTTTGACTTTACACAATGATGATGGGCACTTTAAAGCTCTACAAAATATTAACTTTTGTTTACAAAAACATGAACATGTAGGTATACTTGGCCCCAATGGAGCTGGTAAATCAACCTTTTTGCGCTTACTGGCTGGTGAAGCTTGGGCTGATGCAGATGCAGGGCAAAATAGTATAATCTGGCACTATAAAGGCATTAATGAAACCTCACCCATTATGGCAAGACGCATGTGCGCATTGGTTAGCCCAGCGCAACAAGAGCTATATACTAAATATCAATGGCAATTAAACGGTGAAGATATTTTATTAACAGCCTTTAGTGGACATGATTTACAAATTCCAGAGCCACAACAGCAAAACCTTGTTTATACCATGGCAAAGCAGTTAAAATGCCTTGCTTTATTGAAAATGCCTGTATCTAGTTTATCTCAAGGACAATTACGCATTTTACTTCTTGGGCGTGCCCTATTGCGCAAGCCACAGGTTTTATTATTAGACGAATACCTAGACGGCCTTGATGCTCAAGTGCGTAGTCAACTCATAGATATTTTAGAGTTAATTGCAAAAAACACTACCCTAATTATAAGTACACATCGCAGCCAAGGTCTTTTGCCATGTATCAAAAAAAAATTATTTATTGCTGAGGGATTGCTTAAAGCTCAAGCTACAAAATCAATGGAAGTTAAAAGCACAAATTACATTGTTCCAAAACAAAATTTAGCTACAAAACCCATTATTGAAGTTTACAATGCTACAGTTTTTATAGAGCGTTTACCGGTTTTAGAGCACATAAATTGGACCTTGCAAGCTGGTGAGCATTGGATGATTCATGGTAATAATGGTTCTGGAAAGTCAACTTTTTTACGTCTCTTAGCTGGAGATGAATATCCAGCTGTTGAAGGTAATATTAAAAGATATTTTAAACACCTATATCCACATGAGCAAAATTGCACCAAGCTTACCCATATTAAAAAAGCCATACGCCTTGTGTCAGACCATGAACAAACTTGTTATTCATACAATCTTAAAGGCATTGAACTGGTGCTTTCTGGTATTGATAATGTCATTGGTGAGTATAGAGCATTTATGGATCAAGAAGTTGAAGAGGCCCATAGTTTAATAAGTCACTTTGGTTTAGAAAACCTTGAAACTAGGCGTATTAGCACATTATCCACTGGACAATTACGCAGACTTTTTATTGCTCGCGCGCTCATGGCAAAGCCAGAGGTGCTTTTACTAGATGAGCCTTTTTCTGCTCTAGATACTCAATCGCGCCTAGCCTGCATGCAAAGCCTTGATGAACTAAGCCTTGGCATAAGTATAGTGCTTGTATCACATTATAATGATGACCAATTATCTTGCATCAACAAGCATGCGCATATGCAAAGTGGTAGGCTTAACGTAACAAAAGAATAGCTGCCCCAAAACAAGCCACACAAGAACCAATAATACTTCCAAGCGATGGTGCGCGCCTTTCCACAAAACCACTAACTATAAGTAATGCTACTGGTTGCAATCCTATTAAGGTAGCTGCCACAGCTGCAGGAGCGTTACTTAGAGCTATACTTGAAAGCCAAATTCCACCCACCGGACCGAAGAAACAGCCTAGAAAAAAGAATTTAATCAATTCGGGATGCACTTTAATATTTTGCCAAGTGCTTTGCACTCTATGCAAACGAATGGCCGCAATCCAAAGGAATATTGATGCAGAAACATTGCGTAAAAATGTAAGATATAGCGGCTCAATGCCCATATTCAAAGCTTCTTTGGCCCACATAAATGCTAAAGCTAGGCAAAAGGATGAAGCTAGAGCAAGGCATACACCAATGATACGGTATTTTGGATCTGTATTTTGAGATTCTGGAATTGTAGCATTACGGCGTTCCGATAATATTACTGTCATAACCCCAGCAGTGGCAATAATAATACCTGCAACCCCTTGTACACCTAAGTATTCCTGTAAAAACAAAACTCCAAGCAATGCGGTAAAGCAAGAAGATAGAGAATTACATACCAAGGCTGAGCGTAAACCAATGCGCAAAACGCTTTCATACAAAAACCAATCGGAAATACCTATACCTATAAGTCCAGAAAGTAAGGCAATGAAAACTGTATATATACTATGACCTTGTACTTGATTTAGCATAAGACATATTATTAATAAAATTATTGCCGCCAAAGGTTGGCGTAACATCATAAAGCCATGCGCCCCCATTGTACGCGCAAGGCTTGCATGAATCATGCTAGAGCAAGCCCAAGAAAAGGCCGTACCAATACCTGTTATGATGCCAAGAGTTATCATAATATGTCCATAAAGATTATTTCATAGTGATTTGTTCACATTGGTCTTGCTTAAACTTATTGTCAATATCTTTATGGCATGTAAGCTGAGTAAAGTTTTTTCGGTACATAGCTTACTTGCAATTATGCAAGAAGCAAGTTACTTTCATCTTAGCATTACTTACATAAAATTTTTTTGCGTCGGAGCAAGCATGCGCATCATTTTTAATGGACAAGATATTGATATCACAGAAGGTACTAGCCTTATAACTCTACTAGAATGGGAAGGCCTTGAGCCAACAGTAGTGGTGGTTGAACTAAATGGAAAAATTTTAGCAGCTAATACCTTGGAAAGCACTATACTAAAAGACAATGACACTTTAGAAGTTCTACAATTTGTGGGTGGTGGTTAATGGATATACATAGCTTTGAGTTAGGTGGTGAAACCCTAAGTAGTCGCCTATTTATAGGTACGGGTAAATACGGAGCTGATGCTCTTATTCCAGATGTTGCTAAAGCCTCACAGGCAAATGTTATCACTGTTGCTTTGCGTCGTGTGCAAAAAGGGCAGCAAGGCATCATGTCACACATTCCAAAACACATGAAATTATTGCCAAATACCTCAGGAGCGCGCAATGCAGATGAGGCAGTACGTTTGGCTAGATTAGCAAAAGCTGCCGGTTGTGGTAATTGGATTAAAATAGAAGTTATATCTGACACGCGCTATCTTTTGCCCGATGGTTACGAAACAGCTAAGGCTACAGAAATACTTGCAAAAGAAGGCTTTATTGTCTTACCGTATATGAACCCTGACCTATATGTAGCTCGCTCCCTAGTTGATGCAGGAGCTCATGCTGTCATGCCACTTGGTGCACCCATTGGTACTAACCGCGGCCTGCGCACCAAGGAAATGATAAGAATTTTAATTGATGAAATTGATTTACCAATTATTGTGGATGCTGGTATTGGTAAACCCTCTCAAGCCTGCGCTGCCATGGAAATGGGTGCTGCGGCATGTCTTGTTAATACGGCCATAGCTTCTGCAGCTGACCCCATTGTGATGGCTGAAGCTTTTTGTAAAGCTGTGCAAGCTGGACGTGCGGCCTATGTGGCAGGCTTAGGAGCAGAAGTTAGCGGCTGTGCTGTGGCATCATCACCTCTTACAGGATTTTTGGATCAATAATGCACGATTTTTCTTATTATCTTAGTCTATGGAATCGTGAACGACGCGAAAGCATTGTAAAAAATAGTAGTTCAGAAAAAGTTTTACATGTCTTAAGCAAGGATTATTTAGGCTTAGAGGATTTTTTAACATTACTTAGCCCTCATGCCCTGCCCCACTTAGAAACCTTGGCTAGGCGTGCACAAGCTGAAACTTTACGCCACTTTGGACGAGCCATAAATCTTTTTACCCCGCTATACCTTTCAGATCATTGTACAAACCAGTGCAGATATTGCGGCTTTAATGCTCGCAATAAGCAACCGAGACGCCACCTAGAAATAGAAGAAGCCGTGGCCGAAGCTAAAGCCATTGCCAGTACTGGACTTGGCCATATATTGCTCTTAACTGGTGATGCCCGAGCCAAGGCCTCACCTCAATATATTGCTGACGTAGCCAAGGCTATAAAACCATACTTTGCTTCTGTTGGCATTGAAGTTTATTCCATGAGCGTAGAAGAATATGCCATGCTAAATGCCAGTGGCATAGATAGCATGACTCTTTTTCAAGAAACATATAATCCAGAACTTTATGCATGGCTACATCCAGCTGGACCCAAAAGAGATTATGAATACAGGCTCAATGCTCCAGGGCGTGCTGTGCTTGGCGGCATGTACAGCGTTAACATCGGTGCATTGCTTGGGCTAGAAGCTCTTGAGCATGATGGTTTTTGCACTGCCTTACATGCTTGGTGGTTGCAACGCCAACATGCTGGAGTTGAAGTTAGTGTTTCTGTGCCTAGGATGTGCCCTCATGAAGGTGACTTTGATGTACCACATGCCCTAGACGATAGAAGCTTTGTGCAGTATATTACAGCATTACGTTGTTTTTTACCCCGTGCAGGTATAACCGTTTCGAGTCGAGAAAGCGCTTTTATGCGCGACCATGTCATAGAGCTTGGTGTAACTAGAGTTTCAGCCGGAGTTTCAACTGCTGTTGGAGGGCGAGCCACTCAAGGTAATGATGTGGGACAATTTGAAATTGCTGACCATAGAAGTGCTAAGCAAATGACCGAGGCCCTAGCTAAAGCCGGATACCAAGCTGTATGCAAGGATTGGCAAGACTTTAGAGCTGAGGAAATTACAGCTTAATATAAAAGAGCATTGAAGGCCTATGAAGAAGCGCTCAATCAACTTACTATCACCTGAATTGAGAAATCAAATTGCAGCCGGAGAAGTGGTGGAAAGACCTGCCTCCGTGCTTAAAGAATTGGTTGAAAATGCTCTTGATGCTGAGGCTAGCCAGATTTCTATTCAACTTGAAAATGGTGGGCAAGGCTATATTAGAGTACAAGATAATGGGCACGGCATTGCAGCTGATGAACTTGAACTTGCTGTTACTCGTCATGCTACAAGTAAAATCCACGACTTAAATGATCTTTTATCTATTTATTCCTATGGATTTAGAGGTGAGGCTTTACCAAGCATAGCTTCTGTTTCACGCTTTAGCATTACTTCTGCTTTCACTCAAAACGAAAACAATACCCAGCTAGCTCACTGCTTACAAGTGGAATATGGTAAAATAATAAATAGTGCTCCGGCAGCCCTGCCGCGCGGTACAATTATTGAAGTACAAGATCTTTTTACAAATATTCCTGCACGATTAAAATTCCTAAAAAGTCCCAGTACCGAAAATAAAAAAGCTCAGGAATGGCTAACTCGCCTTGCCATTGCTAAAAATCATGTGGGCTTTACTTTAAGCCTTGGTGGGCGTGAGGTTCTTAACCTACCTCCCAATCAAAGTTTGGCTAATCGTCTAGGTGAACTTTGGCCACCATTAATTATGGAGTCCATGCGCAGCTTTGACCATAGCCATAATGGCATTCGTACTCACGGTATGGCCTCCCTACCTCACACTAGCCAGCCGCGAGCAGATAGAATACTTTTTTATGTGAATGGGCGCTCTATTCAAGACAAAACTTTATCAGCTGCGGTACGCGAAGCTTACAAGGGTTGCCTAACTACCAAGGATTACCCACAAGTCGTTATTTTTATTGAGATTGACCCTGAAGAGGTTGATGTAAATGTACACCCTGCTAAAACAGAAATTCGCTTTCGCGACACATCTAATGTATTTTCTGCTGTGCGACGTGGTATTTTAAGCATGTTAGAAAATAACAATGCTCAAACTATGCACAACTTTGCCCAAGATAGTTCAAATCAAATAAGTTCTAGCCCTGGTCAAGAATTCCTGCCGCGCGCTCAAGGATTTTGGGGTAGTATTGATGATGAATCCATCATAGGTAAGAAACAAATATCACCCTACCAAAAAGAAGATATTGAAACCATTATTCCAGAAAGTCAATCTGTTATATATAGTGCCAGTTTAAATGACGGACTAAATGAAGAGCATAGCAAATTTGGCATTTGCTTAGATAGCAACACCACATATGAAAGCTACACCACACCTGCAAAACCTCCAAGTGACCTCAATATAGAGGTTCAAAATTACAACTCAAAAGCACATATTGGTTCCATGCAATATTGGGGGCAAATTGATGATACTTATTTGGTTATAAAATCAGCCCATGATACCTTGCTTTTATTAGATCAACATGCCATGCATGAGCGTATATTGTTTACTCGTATGCAAGCTAATGCCTTGGCTGGTACTGGTCAATTACTAGCCTTACCGCTTGAATTAAGCTTACACACAGCTGAGGTAGAGCGCGCATTTGAATTGAGACCCATGCTAGAAAAGCTTGGTTTTAGCCTTGAAATTGAACAACAAAACTTACACATATTAGCCCTGCCGCCCATACTTGAGCGTGCTGAGGCCAAGAACTTTTTGCGCGAAGCATTGGCAGGGCGCAAGGATGACCTTGATATGCTCTTTATTTCCTTTGCTTGCAAAGCATCCATTAAAGCGGGTCAAAAGCTTACTCAAGATGAGGCTTTAGAACTCATTAAGCAATGGTTAGCAACGCCCATGCGCGAACATTGTCCGCATGGTCGCCCTTGTGTATTACGCTTTACAGCCCATGATTTAGAAAAAATGTTTAAACGAAAATAATCTCAAAACACCAAAATTATCAAAACACTTCGTCCATTTACTCAGCAGCACGCGTAACTTCAATAGTAGGAGGTAATTTTTTTATTTTATCAATAGTTTGATATAGTTGACTTACATGTAAAACTTCAATGGTCACGTCAATTTCGCCCTTGCCATCAATTAAACCATGAGCTGACAAAGAATCAATATTTACAGCTGCATCGGCCAAAGCTTGAGTCACTAATGCCAGTACCCCACGCCCATTTTGTACCAAGACCTGAATGCGAGCAAGATAAGGCTTATCTTCTTCACCATCCCAATTAACTGACATTAAGCGATCAGGCTCCATATTAGGCACATTGGGACAATCCACGCGATGTACAGCAATACCATTATTAATACTAATATAGCCAATTATAGCATCACCAGGAACTGGATTGCAGCACTTTGCATACCGCATAAGCACGCCATCCACACCACTTAACTTAATGCCGCTGGTACTTGCAGCCTTAGGTGTTTTGGATTTGGCGCTAGGCTCAAGTTGTACACCCACTTCATCAGGATGAAGAATAGCATACAATTTATTCAATACCTTACGTGGAGTATAATGTGCATAGCCCACACTGGCAAATAAATCATCTACACTATCAAAGTTCATCTCTTGAGCCACAGTGCTAAGCTGTCCGCCTTTAAGAGCCTTAGCCACATTAAGGCTAACCTTACGACCCTCTTTTTCAAGCATTTCGCGCCCAAGAGCTAAAGCACGAGCTTTTTCTTCGGTACGTAAATAATGACGGACATAACTACGGGCTTTGGATGTTTTTACTATATTTAGCCAATCCCTATTGGGACGTCTTGATTGATCAGTTATAATTTCAACTATATCACCGGTTTTAAGCTCTGTTGATAGTGGAAGTAATTTACCATTTACCCTACTACCAGAGCAATGATGCCCAACCTTAGTATGTATATAAAAAGCAAAATCTAATGGTGTAGCACCCTTAGGCAGTTGCTTTACCTCGTTATTAGGTGTGTAAACATAGATTTCATCCTTATATAAATCAAGGCTTAGGGTGCTCATAAATTCATTGGAATCACTCTCATCGCGCTGGCGTTCAAATATTTCTTGTAGCCAAGAAAATTGCTCCAAATCCTTAGGGCTAATCTTACCTTTTTCTTTATATAACCAATGTGATGCCACACCATGTTCAGCTTGGCGATGCATTAATTCGGTACGAATTTGTATTTCTATGCGCTCACCTTCTGGCCCAATAACCGTAGTATGCAAACTTTGATAACCATTTGCTTTGGGCACAGAAATATAATCCTTAAGTCTGCCATGCACTGGGCGCCATTGTGAGTGAACAAGACCAAACACAGCATAGCAATCCTTAACATCGTTTACCAAAACCCTAAAAGCCATTATGTCATGCATTTCATCAAGATTTAAAGAAAGCTGCTGCATTTTCTTATATATGCTATATTTATGCTTTATTCTACCATAAACACTTCCCTCAATCTTACTACTACTGATCAACTCCTCAAGGCGCTCTACTACCTTATCAATAATTTTGCGCTCTACTACTTGATTATCATCAAGCCATGTATTGATTTGCTTGTAAACTTCTGGATGCAAATATTTAAAACTTAAATCTTCTAAAGTTTGTTTAATACGATGCAAACCAAGCCTATTAGCTAAGGGCACATAAATATCCATGGTCTCAGTAGCTATGCGCTTTTGCTTATGCTCTTTTTGAAAATCAAGGGTACGCATATTATGAATACGGTCCGCAAGCTTAACCATAAGCACACGTAAATCATGACACATGGCAAGAATCATCTTACGTATATTTTCTGTTTGGGCCGTTTCCTTGGAGTCAAATGGAATATCACTTATCTTAGTAACTCCATCTACAATATCAGCTACATCCTCTCCAAATGATGCATCAATATCTTCAATTGTGGCCTTGGTATCTTCAACCGTATCATGCAAAAGGCCTGCTATTACAGTGGCCTCGTCAAAGCCAAGTTCAGCAAGTGTATAGGCTACAGCCAAAGGGTGAGATAGATATGGCTCTCCAGAAAGGCGAGTTTGACCAGCATGAGCCGAGGCAGCATATACATATGCTTTTTGAATAAGCGCAAGATTTGCATCAACATTTTTTGACGCAACTTGGTCTAATACTTCTTGAATTCTAATCATATGCTACCTAATAATGCCAACATTATGGTTTTTTTGTATTACGCTGTAAATTTTTTGGAACCCACCACTCATCAAAGTTATACATAATACCTGCTAAAGCTGGGTCAATGCCACGAAAACGTGATTGTACCACGGGTAATGCGTAAGGCACAAACAAAAAACAATAGGGCTGGTCTGCATGCATAACCTCTTGTAGTTCATAATATAAGCTTTTACGCTTTTCCACATTAGGCGTTGCACGAGCAGTTTCCAACAATTCATCAACCTTTGGATTAATATAGCGTGTAAAATTAAGCCCGCCAGACTTGGCCTTTGATGAATGCCACACCTCGTAAATATCAGGGTCTTGCCCAATGGTCCAGCCCAGTATTACAGCATCAAAACGTCCTGTATCCACAAACTCCTTGATAAATGCTGCCCACTCCACTGTGCGAATTTGCACATCAATGCCTACGGCCTTGAGCTGACTTTGTATAACAATAGCCGTAAGTATACGCTGTTCATTACCTTGATTGGTTAAAATTGTAAAAGCTAAATCTTGACCGTCTTTTTCTAAGATGCCGTCATTGTTAAGATCAGCAAATCCAAGCTCTTTAAGTAAATCTTTTGCCTTAGATACATTTTGACTCACAGCCTTTAGCTTATCATGATAAGCCCAAGAGCCAGGTTTATATGGACCAAATGCTGGTACACCTTGACCCATAAGCACGCCTTTTACAATACCTTCGCGATCAATAGCATATGATATAGCCTTACGCATACGTACATCTTTAAAGAACGGATGTAACATATTAAAACCCATAAAAACATATACTGACGATAAATATCTGTATTTATGAAACTCACTATCCCAAGGAGCACCGCTAGTTTGACGTAAATACTGCTGCGGAGTTAAGTTCATTACATCCAAACGCCCAGCCCTTGTCTCTAAAAACATAGTAGAAATATCTGGAATAATTCTATATATCACTGTATCTATATGCGGTTTACCCAAAAAATATGTGGGTGAAGCACTTAAGGTTACTCGCAAACCAGGCTCCCATTGTTTTAACTTATATGGACCAGCGCCCACTGGATTACGAGCAAAGGGCGTATTTCGTAAGTCTTGACCTTCTAAAATATGCTTTGGCAAAATAGCACTCATCCAAGAACTAAGCGCACGTGCAAAATATTTTTCATAATACACTTCAAAGGTGTATCGACCAGTTTTACGAAATTCCTTAACTGCTAAAAAATCTTCGGCATATGGTGATGCTGTCTTGGGATCTGTTACAATTTTCCATGTAAATTCAACATCATCCGCTGTAAGCTCCACACCATCTTCCCATAAAATACCTTGACGTAATGTAAATCGAATAAGCTTACCTTCATTTTCTATGCTATATTCTTTTGCTGCAAAATTTTCTATTTGCAAATTTTTATCGTAACGTAGCAAGGAAACAAATAACAAACCAGCCACATCATGTGAGGCACTGTCCGTTGCCAAATAAGGAATAAGATTTGAGGCCTCACCTATACTTCCAAAAACAATACGCCCCCCCCCAACCGCAGTCTCTGCTGACTTGTCTAAAGATACTTGAGATGCTGCATAAATATTACTATTGCTAAAGCCAATTGTAAAAATAAAGCCGAAAATCACCAAATATGTACATGTATTTGTAGTAAATTGACAACTAATGGTAAAAATTTTTTTTAAAATTATATGCATATAACTATCCATTTTTTAAGATATATTTAAACAATTAAATAAAAAGATGCTACGCGCAACGTAGTTTTACTTGAAAAAAATTTAACAATCCATTACTTTGAATATGTTAGTGACCAATTCCTTGTAAAACACTTGTAATTGTTATGCAAGCTTGAAAATCATTGTTTTTTTCGTGTAATTATATTTAAAGCCCTAGTTTTTCATATTAAGTCTGCGCTATCAGAGGTTGATCAACATGACGCGAGCCGAAAAAAATGCATTACGTACTCTTGTACAAAGCTTTACTCAAGACACCATTCCCGAATATATTCGAGACAGCGGTCAATATATTCTATCTGAAGGTGGCATGCAAAAAATTAATATTACCCAAAATAATTCACTTTGGGAAGTTGCAGGCACCATCCAAGGTGAGGACTTCCAAGTTTACACCCCAGAATTATTGATTAATATCGATGATTATATTTTAAAACACCAATGCAATTGCTCCGAAGCTTTTTCAGGGGTTTGTAGGCATGTTGCTGCAATATCTATAAATTTTTTAAATGACCTACATGAAGATGATACACAAGAAAAACCTGTCGCACCGCGCTCTGATTGGAAACTTAGTTTTCGTTCTTACTTCTCCACAGAAATGGAACCAGAACCAGGACGACATTACCTAATCTTTCGCTTTTATCCTGAGCCAGGACGGCTATCCGTGGCCTTTTTTCGCGGACGACAAAATAAATCTGGTATTTCCAGCGTACATAATGAAATCACTCTGGAGCAAATTATTCGCAATCCAGAGTGGTGTGAATTATCTCCCCAACTTGTTGAAGTATCGCGCCAAATAGGTCAATACCAAGATTACTATGGGCATAAAGTAGAAATTCCAGAGGGTCTTGTCTCTTGGTTTTTCTGGGCTATACGTAATGAATATTATATTTTATGGGAAGAAACTGACAAAATATGTAATATAGAAAATACAACCTTTGTACTAAAACTTAAGCCAGAAATGTCTGACGATGGTTTTAGCTTCTCCTTACTTATTTTGCATGAAGGAAGACCGCCCATTGCGCTTACACAGCATTCCGAAGAAGAAATTACCTTCCATGGTCAAATGCCCATATGGGTTTGTTATAATAAAAGTTTTTACCCAGTACAAACTGGGCTTGATTTAGCTTTAGTCAACGACTTGTTATATACAAGGCCTGTGGTCCCCCATGAAGAAATATCTGAGTTTTTAGACCGTGTATGGACCTGCTTGCCAGATAGCAATCTTTATGAACCGCAAAATTTCTTGAAACTAATGGCCCCCATTTTTCAGCCTGCAAGCTATAATCCAAAATTATTCCTTGATGAGGAAGGTAGTCTGCTTACTCTTGAAATTGAAAATATTTATGAAACCTTACATGGCGAATTCTTGTTAAATGGACCAAATCCAGCTTTCCAAACTGGTAGTTATTCTTATAGTGGATCAACCTACTTGGTAAGACGTCATCAATCAGAAGAAATTGAACTACTTGAAATGCTAGAACAAATGGGATTTCAACAACGTAGCAATAAGCTGTGGTTCCTAGAACCTGAAGAAGCCATAGCATTTTTGCTAGACTCCTACCCTACACTTTTAGAAACATTCAGAGTATATGGAGAAAAAGCTCTTTCACGTTATAAAGTTCGTACGTCACAATCAGTTATTACGGCCACAGTAGAAAGTGAAGAAAATGAAAAATGGTTTAATTTAGATATTGAAATCGAATATGACGGACAATCTGTAGCTCTAGAAAAAATTTGGAAAGCGTGGACCAAGGGCAAACGCTATGTACAACTTAAAGATGGCTCATACGCAAGCTTACCTGAAACATGGCTTGAAAAAATTGCCCATAAGTTACATGCGCTAGGACTTGATATAAGCAAACCACCACAGCAAAAATTTCAACAATTTGAGGCTCCTATACTGGATAGCCTCTTAGATGATTTTCCAACAGTTCATACTGACTCATTTTGGAATAATTTACGTGATAAAATTCGCAATTTCCAAGAAGTACGCACCATTGATCCTCCAAAAGGTCTTAATGCTGAATTGCGCGCTTACCAGCAGCAAGGCATATCCTATTTGAACTTCCTATCAGAATATGGCTTTGGGGGCATTCTTGCTGATGAAATGGGCCTTGGAAAAACTGTTCAAACGCTAGCATTTATCCAACACATGTTTGAGCATAAATTTGAAGGTCCCAACTTGATTGTTGTGCCAACTTCTGTGTTGCCTAACTGGGATCGCGAGGCAGAAAAGTTTGTTCCAGACCTTTCAAGGCTAATTATCTATGGCACAAGACGCGAAAATATGTTTAAACAAATTTCATCTGCCAATATTGTTATTACTACTTATGCTCTATTGCGCCGTGACCTAGAAGAATTTGAAAAATATGAATTCAATACAATTATTCTTGACGAAGCTCAAAATATTAAAAATCCCAATACTATAACTGCACGCTCTGTTAGACATATCAATGCCAGAATGCGGCTTTGCCTATCTGGTACACCCATTGAAAATAACCTGTTTGAATTATGGTCTTTATTTGAATTTCTCATGCCTGGTTTTCTTGGTTCACAACACTCTTTCCAACGTGGCATTGTTAAGCCAATTAAGGATGGAGATACTGAAACTCTTGATTATTTGCGCACTAGGGTACGACCATTTATCTTGCGCCGCACTAAATCAGAAGTGGCAAAAGACCTGCCTCCAAAAGTAGAAAGCGTAACATGCTGCGCTTTAGACGAAGCTCAAGCAGAACTATATACAGCACTTGCACACAAGCTAAAAGCGCAAGTTTTAGCTGATGTGGATGAAAAAGGTATTGGCAAAAGTCAAATGTCTATACTTGATGCATTACTCAAATTACGTCAAATTTGTTGTCATCCACGCTTATTAAAGATTGATATTCCTGGGTTTTCTAATAACCTGCCTTCAGGTAAGTTTGATGCATTCAAAAATATGGTCATGGATATTGTGGAAGGCGGACATAAGGTATTGGTATTTTCACAATTTGTGCAAATGTTACACATTATTAGACAATGGCTACAAGCCTCAGAAATACCCTATTGCTATTTAGACGGCGGAAGCAAAAATCGCTTTGAGCAAGTAGATTTATTCAATAATGACCCGAATATACCTATATTCTTGATTTCACTTAAAGCTGGCGGTACAGGATTAAACCTTACATCAGCTGACTATGTTATACATTATGACCCGTGGTGGAACCCAGCTGTTGAAAGCCAAGCCACAGATAGAACACATCGCATAGGACAAACAAGACAAGTATTTTCATACAAACTTATTTGCCAAAATACAGTTGAGGAAAAAATACTGAAATTGCAAGAAGCTAAACGCGGAGTTGCCGAGGCCATTATCCCAGGCCAAGATGCATTACACTCCCTCACTCGTGAAGATTTAGAAATGCTTTTTGATGTCTAATTTATTTAATACATTTTATAAAGACCAAGTTAAAAGCTAATTTAACTTGGTCTTTATATGTCTCAAGGCGAAATCATAAAAAATATTTTTTATAAAATATTTGTCTTAATAAAGCTTTAGCTTTTATGCAAAGCAGCATACCCAGAAACAAACAAATTCAAATAATTCTTATAAATAAACACATTACACATAAATCTCAGTTAATATTTTAATTTACATTGTAGCTCATAAGTAATTATTTTTATCTACGTGTAGATTTTAAATTTTTTTGACTTTAGTTTTTTTTTAGACTATAAGTTTTTGAGCAGCTATTATTTAGTTGCCTAATCAGGTAATATTTTAATGTTAATTAGATAGAGGGATATATTGTGCGTGTCATTCGCTATGCTTCAATATTTGTCTGTATATTCTTGCTTACCAATGTAAGTAATGCCTTAGCCGAAATTACTGCCCGCTCAGCCATACTCATGAATATGAGCACAGGGCGTATTTTGTATAAACAAAATCCATATGACCTTATTCCACCAGCATCTCTAACTAAGGTTTTGAGTATGTATGTGGCCTTAGACATGGTCAAAAACAAAAAAGCTTCATTAAAATCAACCACTAAAATAAGTACTTCTGCCATAAAAACTGGTGGATCACGCATGCGCCTTAAAAAGGGTGAAAAAATTACACTCGATAAACTACTCATGGGTATGGCGGTTTCATCTGGTAACAATGCATCTCTAGCCGCAGCTCAACACCTTGCTAGATCTAGCCAAGCCTTTGTTAAACTTATGAATGCCAAAGCAAAACAATTAGGCATGCGTAATAGCACATTTAAAAACCCACATGGCCTACCAGCAGAAGGTCAATTTACTACTGCATATGATATGCTAAAAATGGCCAGAAGCTACATTGCGGCTCATCCTCAAGCCATGCACTACCATAACACAAAGTCCTTTGTTCATAATGGCATACTACATAGATCCACCAACAAACTCTTGGGTAAGGTCAATGGAGTAAACGGACTAAAAACAGGCTGGACCATTGCCTCCGGACATAACCTCATCTTCACAGCTAAACGTGGTAATGTTCAACTGCTTGGAGTTATACTTGGTGGAAAAGGTCGTATAACCCGCGATAATGAAGCAAAACAACTTATTGAAGCAGGCTTTGCGTCACCTAACTCAGCAGCTAAAGTTGCACGCAAAGTAGGCAAACCAAATCTTAGAGCCAGCAACAAATAAAATAAACTTCACTCCTTGCGCCAACTTAGCTCAGTCGGTAGAGCAACTGATTCGTAATCAGTAGGTCGGGAGTTCAATTCTCCCAGTTGGCTCCAGAAATTTCAAGGACTTAAAGCAAAAACGCCTTAAGTCCTTTTTTATTATTTATCATTTTTGCTATTAGTGGGTACGCCGTGGGTACGCCTAGCATTTTATCTATACTTGTCGTTACTCTTCAGCGCTCCTAATTCTGTAAAGTTAATAAGTACGCCTGAACGTCTGGCACTTTTAATTTCACGTTGTAGATATTCGGCTTTTCCTCTGCTTCCTCTATAGGCAATCTCTGGAGATACCGCATAACAGTAATTTACACCATTTTTAGGACCTTTTATTAAAATGCCTAACTCAACCAGTCTTTTTACCGCTTTAGACACATTAGGTCGCTTTATGCGTAATGCTTGGGCTACATATTCGAGATTTATAGGGGCGGCATTGCCCAATTCAATAAGTGACATTACATAGTCACGTACCCGGTATTCGGTTTGTGTTAATGGTTTTTCCATCATAGCCTGCTCCTGTAAAAATGATTCATCACCTAAAAATAGTGTTGCCCATTCTGTTTTATAATTATTTTTTGGCTGGTCGTTGATTACTCTAACTGACCGCACACCTTGCGCCTCATTCTTATACACTAGGTCTGCTTCTCCACCTTCGATTTGATGAATAACTGTACGTTGTACCTTTTGTTCCTCTGGCAACTTTTCGGACATAACGTAATTAGGATTTGTGAAAGGGCAATCTTCCATATATTCTAATTTGCTCATTTTATTATCCTTTTTTGCTATTATTTTTAAAGCGTATGTCTAAACATACGGGTCGTATGTCTACGCATACGGCTTGCCCACTGCAACTTGTTGAAATTATAAAGTAAATACTTTCGAGTGTTACCCCATTATATTATATATTTTATATAATGTATGTATCACCTACTATGAACTTTACTATTTTGTTTTTCATTCCATCTTTTCATATTTTCAACTAGAACTAAATGTGCCTCATAAACTTCCCTCTCTCTGTCATTCTCAAGCCATAAATTCAAAGATTCATTAATAACTGTTGTTATGTGCTTTCCTGACGCATATATTCTGTCTATTAATTCGCCTGAGCCTTCTTTGTGGAGCTTTAAAGCAATATGAAATGATAAGTAATCCATCTCGTCATTAAAAAACGTCTTAAAATCAATTCTAGCCATTTTATACTCCTATTAAACTTGCTCTTAAGTTTAGTTCTTTCTCTGTCCAACTTACTCTAGTTAAAAAAGCATTAAATGAGTTAGATAGTTTTTTTCTTTCTTCTGGTGTTTGAGATGTTGCTGATG
>CAYJLD010000004.1:0-49499 GCA_964371195.1 uncultured Desulfovibrionaceae bacterium
TTTTTAATTTTTAGTACTAGTATTTAACGTCCCTATATAGTCGGTACTGAAAAACACGTTTCACGCATTTTTCTAAAAAGGTACGCTCGCTCCAAATATCGCTTTGCGAACGCCAGAAGTTAATTCTGGCTTATTTTGCGCCGCCACTCAAAAAAAGGCCCTTTGAGCTTCAAAAATTGCCAGAAATTCGCATTCCATGCTCTTATTTCTGGTAATTTTTTATTACTATTTTCCAATAAAATTATACTATTTTAGAATGTTATTATATTTTTCAGCGTCGACTATATAATATTGCTTAATAAATCTTTTTATAATAATATTATACTGTAATTATCGTAAAATAAAGGTTAATAAATGCCAATACGAGCAGGAAAATATATTTGGACTACAGGCTGTATTGAACTTGTTCCTAAAGTTATTTTCGGCACCTCTGAACAAAAGCTTAGGGCCAAGCAGCTAATTCGTTCCATGTTGTATTCATTGCGTGCCGATAGCTTAACTCAACGTATAAGCATAGATGAACATGCACACTGTATACATGGGGCTGGTTTTGATTTTACAGGCCTACACACTGCTCTTTTAGCGCACTTTGACCCAGATAATAATATTGACCAAACACTTATTAAACAATGTAAGCATCTAAAAAATTTAGGATATAAAATAATAGTTTGCACTAGTTCTAAACAAAGTGCAAAAAAAGCCTTAGAATGCATGCAAGAATTTGTGCATGCAATCATTTACCGAACTTGTGCCGGATATGACTTTACCAGTTGGAAGGCAGCCTTTGCACTTTTCCCCTCACTTTGGGATAGCTCAGAATTAATTTTAACTAATGATAGCTATTTTGGTCCGCTATCTTTAAAAGGCACTTGCAATAGTTTTGCACCCATGCACGAGCGCATGCAAGATTTTGCATGTGATTTTTGGGGTATAAGCTTTAGTTGGCAGCAAGTTCCGCATATACAAAGCTATTATATAGTCCTCAAAACACGAGTTTTACAAAGCAAAGCCTTACAAGACTTTTTTGCTGCTGTGCCACTTTGCTCCAAGCGTAAAACAGCCATTAGTCAAGAGCTTTCATTCGCTTTATGGCTAGTTTTACATGACTTTAAACCAGCTGCATTTTGCTTTGCCCATGGCTCATCTAAGCAAAATATTAACCCTAGTCTACACGGGCACGAAATAATGCTTAAGCGTGGAGTTTCATTAATTAAACGAGAAGCTGTGCGTAGCCCACATGGATTTACTACCCTATTAAAATATTCTGCTAATCAGCAAACACAATCAAGCTTAACAACTCATGACAATGTACAATTTAATGAAAACTTCTTGCAAATTGAACAATATTTCTTGCGCGTGCAAAAAAACCCCAATACTGAGCGTGGCATTGGACAACATGGGGCACACTTTCCCCCCCACGTAACAGCTAAATTTCTATTATTAGAATTTAATAATGCTACATATCATGCAGAACCTAGTGCACAACAAAGCATTGCCGTATGTTTGCATGTAGCAAGAGTAGATGATTTACTTGCAATCAAGCAATTACAATACCTCCCTAAAAATACAAATATTTATGCTTTTGTTCATCAACATCATGAGCTATTGCCTAAAGCCTTAGTCACGCACAATATTAAAATATTACCCAGCAAGGATGCACCCTTAATCGCCTTACTTTGCCATGCACACTTACTTGAGCAGCATTCTTTAATTTTGCAATTACATATTAACAATCTAAGCTTACCAGAGCTAGCTTCTAGTGGTTTTGAAAAAACTATTTGTAAGCGTTGGGAAAGTCATATTTATGCTAGCTTACTGGGCAATGAAGGGAGAATAAAAAATATAATACAAAGCTTTATGCAAAATACTAAGCTTGGTTGCATTGCTCCAGTTCTCTACCCAGCTTTTGCACGCACCACTCAGAATGAGCATGCTAATATGCTGCAATATATGGCCAAAAAACTTGGCTTTGAACTTAATCCTAATATAGCCATAGATTATCCATTGGGGGCTATGTTTTGGGCTAGCATGGATATGTTAAAACCACTGGTAAAATTATATCATGAACATGGTGAACAGTTACAAGCAAGCTATTCTAGCAAGCAATTGAATATTGCCCTTGAAAAGATGGTCTTTATGAGTTGTGCTTTGCAAGATATGCAGTGGAGCAGGATTGGCCCATAGCATAATTTTTTAAGCACTTTGAAATAAAAATAAATTCATCCAAGTAATAACTAAAATTGAACCAATAACAGTTATTAAAAATCTTGCAACTTGCATGGTAAAAACAATGGTGCAAGCAGCTCTTGGTGAAAAAATACCTAATGCTGTTGGAAGGTTGCGCCTTAGTGTGCGTATTGGATTTCCTATGGCACTTGCTACCAGCATAGCAAGTAAAATCTGTGAATTATGCACTAAGCCCTCAGCATAAAGATTGGCAGATACTCCTGCTGATTGCACTAAACCACCAATTTGAGCAATAATAATTGAAACAGACTCCGCCGGAAAATACTTAGCAACTTCAGCAGGTATATATTGCTCCCAAAAGTTAAAGGCCCCACTTTTAATAAGCCACTCCATGGCAAGCATTAAGGGTATGGTTATATATGTCATTCTAAACAAAAGAGAGCATGCCCTTACCACTCCAAGTTTTATTGAACTTTGCCAATTTAAAACTTGCTTTTTATCTGTAAACGCTTCGCCTTGCCACTTATCAACACTTACAAAACGTAGCCTATAGCGATTAATGCTAAAAGCTATTACTATAACTAAAAATCCACCAAATAGCTGTACAAAAAAATATAACAAACCCGGCAAGCCAATAATTGCAACTACAGGATATAGCACGCGTATAGAATGTGAAAAATGCGCAAGATAACTATTTGCCATACCACCTGTTATGAGCACAGAATTTGAAATTTCACCCTGCGAATGACTACTTACCAAGATAGCATTGGCACTGGCATTGGAATATAATGCCACAGGCATACTTATACCAACCACTTGAGGCAAACGTGCTGCCATGGTAATTCTGCGCAAAAATGAAGCAAAAAAAATATGCCATGAACGAGCTTCCATAAGCCCTGCCAAAAATGCAGCTATGGCCACAAGGCCAAATAAGCGCGTAAAACTTTTAATTTTTTTAATTATTTTGTGAGTATTACTAACTTCTTCGCTGGCCTTAGGTGGCTTATCTTGTTGAAGCTTAGGTGGGTTTATATCTGTTTTTGAGGGGGACTTTTTATCAGCATCAAGCAATTGCATGCTTTTTGTTGTTTCATCATAAGTCCATTTGTTTTTTTGGCTTGAGGGCATATTAATTATTAAACATGCTGAAACCACAAGGGCCAGTAAAAAAAAACATACTTTTATGGGCTGTTGCCAAGGGTATTTTTTATTATGAGATTTTTTTGCTGTATTTACCATAAGAAGCACATAGCGTTTTATGCATAAAAAGGCTTTGCACAAAAGTCCAAAGCCTTTTTATTAAATATTAATGCGAACCTAATATGGTTCCATCCATGATATTATCATAGCTATTTTCTGTATGTTGAACAAAAATATCCTGAATTGCCTTATTATGACCCATACCCTCGACTATGGCCTCAACTTCATAACCATTTTTTAATAAAATACTTTTCCATGAGTCAGCTTCCGAACCTGCCATATCATTCTTTGCATGGTCTCCGGCCACAATCATAAATGGCTTTAGCCAAACCTTTTTAACATTTTGTGCTTTAAGTATCGGCAACAAGCGCTCAAAGGGTAAGGCCCCTTCTACATTAGCAAGCCAAATAAATGCATCCTTACTTTGCATTTCATTATTAACAGCCTTAAGTAAAATATCGCCAGTACCCCTATTATTACCATGCCCCATAAAAATTACAGCTTCACTAGCTTTGCGCTCTTTTGGTAAATCATTAATAACAGCTGCAACGGTCTTTTCTAAATCATGTTCAGACATTAAAAGAGGATGGCCAAAATATACCGACTCAAAACGCTTAGGGTATTTTTCCATGGAGCGCGCAATTAACCTATTAATTTTCATGTATTCTTCTGCAGGGGCCACATGCAAGGATTGAATTTCAATGTTCTTATATCCTTTTTTTGCCGCTACATCTAAGGCCTCGGTAATGGAGTAGATAGTTTTACCTGCACCTGCTAATTTTTTACGAATAATATTTGATGAATAGGTCATCATGGTATGAATTCCGCGTTTTTTATACGCATCTTCAATGGCTTGTAAAGATTTTTGTGCTTCTTGGTCAGATGTACCAAAGGCAAGAAGAATAGTTAAATCCGCTTTAGGACGGCTAAGCTCAGCCGCATTAACTAAAACAATACTTTGGGCCAATAATAAAAGGCACGCAACAAAACATAAGGCTCTTTTCATAATACATCCTTTACCCAATTCCACGTGGGTTACGGTTATATATAATAGGCTGGTTTACCGGCTCAAGCGTCGTCCTCCTTCACCCCTTCTCATGATAAAGTCACAATGGTTATGGTGAATTTGTCTTCTTTCACGGTTGCGGGTCAGCTTTTTTACTTCCCAATTATTCCTAAATAGGACACCTATTATTTGGTTATTATTTTTATATATTCCTCATTCTTTAGTCGGTTCTGAAAAACGCGTTTCACGCATTTTTCTAAAAAGGCACGCTCCAAATATCGCTTTGCGAACGCCAGAAGTTAATTCTGGCTTATTTTACACGGCGCAAAAATTTCTTTGCAGAAAATTTTGATAGCCGCCACTCAAAAAAGCCCCTTTGAGCTTCAAAAATTGCCAAAAATTCACATTCCATGCTCTTATTTCTGGTAATTTTTTTATTACTATTTTCCAATAAAATTCTACTATTTTAGAATGTTATTATACTTTTCAGCGTCGACTATTTAATAATTAGAATTAAGTACCGTTACTCACACTATGGTACATGGGACATCATGTCAATAGCATGGGCATTGATTATCGATAAAGAAAATATTAAACATGCATTAAGAACAAATATACTTTTATCCGTATACATATTTTATCACTTACTTAATATTGAGGTCAAATCTTATTTATTAAAAAATAACGCTGAATAATTTATCATTCGAAGTTTTTAAATGCTTTGATTTAGATATAATGCTAGCAATAATCAAGATGTGGTTTAATAGCTAAAAAAAGCTCCTGCACATTAATACAGGAGCTTTTTAAAAATGAATTGTAAATCAATTAGACAATATATAAGGCTTAGCTAATTGCCTTTAGTCCCAATTCTAAAGCTTTAATATTAGAGTCTACGATTTTTGGTGGCAAATACTTGCGTATACCTGCCTCAATGGCATCTACACCAAAAGGCAAGAGTTTTGCCGCACACACAGCACCAAGTAAAACCGTATTTCCACTTTGTACTGAACCTGCTTCTAAACCTAAGCTACGACAAGCAATAAAATGTGCCTTATTAGTTTTTGCAAGAATGGCATTTTTAATGCTATCTAAATCCGGATAAGTATCCTTACCAAGGCAAACATTTACCGGCGGTAGAGGATCAATACTACTAAAGACAGTACCACCATTTGCTAGATAGGAAAGACCGCGCAAAGTTTCTAATGGTTCAAATCCAAGCACAAGATCAGCCTCGCCAAGACCAAGCTTTGGGGATTGCCAACCACCAAGTAATACCACGGATTCCACAACACCACCGCGCTGAGCCATGCCATGTACTTCACCAGCCACAACTTCTAAACCACAATCAAGGGCAACACGGGCCAGTAAGGTAGTTGCAGTGAGAGTTCCTTGGCCTCCAACACCAGTCATATATATACGTAGTCGATTACTCATATTACACCTTTCCTCTGGCCTTTGCTTTAAATGCCTTAGGGGCAACTTGCAAACAAACCATACACCCAGTACATAGTGTGGCATCAACAGAAATACCACTATCATCACGCACAAAGGCCGGACAAGCAAGTTTTTCTACACATTGGGCGGCAACTTCATTTTGTTCTGCAACATACGACACTTGCCCCATATTTTTCTTCAGGGTACGCCTTGCATAAAGCACACATGGTTCTTCAGCAATAAGCACACGCACACCACTTTGAGCCTTAAGTTCTTCTAATGCCTTCATGGTGCTACGTATATTATAGGCTTTTGTTTTAGCAAGTTGTGTCACCCCAAGCCCACGTACAACAGACTCAATGTCAAGATGTAAGGAATCATCACCCAATACATCCTGCATCATACCAGGGTTGGGTTGATGACCGGTCATAGCTGTGGTACCATTATCAAGTATAATGAGTAAAATATCATGCTTATTAAATACAGCATTAACAAGGCCATTAATACCTGTATGGAAGAAGGTGGAGTCACCAATAAAACCAATAACAGGCTTTGATGAAACACTTGCAAAACCACATCCAGCAGAAACCGATGCTCCCATGCAAACTAAGAAATCAGCCATGCGTAAAGGAGGTAATAAGCCAAGGGTATAACAGCCTATATCACTGGCATATATGGCATCATCGCCAAATACTTCACGTACAGCATAATACACAGCACGATGTGAACAGCCTGGGCATAGGTTTGGTGGCCTTATAGCTAAGGGGATATTATGATTTTCAACATCATTAGTGGCAATATTTTCACCAAAAAGGCGTGCAAACTTTTGGGTAACAAGCCCAGTTGAGTATTCACCTTGTACGGTTAAAATATCATCCTTACCTTCAATATCAACATCAATATTAAGACGCTGAGCAAGAGCGCGAATATCATTTTCAAGTAAGAGCGCACCCTCTTCAAGCACCAATATTTTTTTATGCTTTTTTAAGAAGTTTGCAATTGCATTTTCTGGTAAGGGCCAAGTCATTCCTAGCTCTAAAATATCTACTTTGTCAGCCCAGTTACCTGTATATAGCGCATCATGCATATATGCTCTGGCTATACCACTGGCTATTACACCAAGACTTGCATTTTCACCCTTTTGCTCAATGCAATATTTTTCGCTAATGCTCATGGCTTCTTGAAGCTTTTGCTCAAGCACAATATGGCGCGCTCTGGCTACAGCAGGCACAGGTACAAAACGCTGCGGACAACGTTCAAAATCTTTAATCTCAGCAGGATTTGGTAATGAACCAAGGGTTACAGCACCACGTTGATGATTAAGGCGAGTGGTGGTGCGCAATAAAACAGGCTGCTCCATTTCACGTGCAAGCAAGAGTGCATCCTTAGTCATATCTTTTGCTTGCGCTGCAGTTGATGGCTCAAAACAGGGCATACCAGCAAGTCTTGCATAATGGCGGTTATCTTGCTCATTTTGGCTTGAGTGACAGCCTGGATCATCAGCAGATAATAATAGTAAACCACCTGGTAAGCCAGTATATGTTGTGGTTAATAGTGGGTCTGCAGCAACATTAACACCCACATGCTTCATGGTCACAAGGGTAAGTGCACCAGCTAGTGCGGCACCAGATCCTACTTCAAGAGCCACCTTTTCATTAACAGAGTATTCCATACGATAGCGTTCTTTACCATTAATACGCCTAAAAGTATCCGGAACTTCTGATGATGGAGTACCAGGATAACAAGTAACAACGTTAACTCCGGCCTCTAAAGCACCCCTAACAATAGCTTCATTACCAAGTAAGAGATGGGTACTACCCGGATTTTGCTGCAATAGTGGATGACTCATGCAGTCTCCTTTAAGAAATTTGTTAGTCGTTAGATGACAACTAATTTTTGAAATTGATTAAGGTCACCCAATGTGACCTTTTCTAAAAAATTTTAAATTATTTTAATTTTCGGGTTTAGTAGATGGAGCATCCTTACCAACAGTACGTGCCCTATAACGGAAAAATCTTCCTTCAGGGCCAGGACTAGCTTGAGCCATAGCCTCAAAAGTTTGTTTGGCTTTTGCAATATCGCCCACTTGTATCGCTGCTTCTGCAAGAGCTTGTTGGATAACAATTCTTTGCGCGGTTGAAGCTTTATTAACAATGGATTCAAAAACACTAAGAGCATCCTTAGGCTTGTTTGCAAGCAACAAAGCTTGTCCTTGATTAAGGGCTGCCAAAAGTCCTAATGCTCCATTTGAATCAAGGCTTGCTAATACTCCAAAATATGTGGCAGCTTTATCATAATTTTTAAGCTCCATGGCAGTTTCGGCCATGGTTAGTTGTATACCACCTTGCATAGAGCTAGGCGCAGTTTTAATAAAAGCCTCTAAAGCAGAGATACGCTCTTCTCCTTGCTTGGATAGAACTATTTGACTAAGATTTGCTTGGGCATCTTGCAATTTGCTCTCAGCATACCAATTATATCCTCCAACTCCACCCAAAATTAATACAAATAAAGCTAAAACAGCCATAATTAGCATGGCATGTTTTAAAATAAATTGTAATAATGGTGTTGCTTCACTAGAAATTTCAGACTGTAAATCGTTAAGAAGGTGTGGATTTAGAGGTCCTTGCCCACCGCCCATAGAACCTAATGGACCTTGACTTGGCATTTGCTCATGATCTTGTGTTCCCTTAGGGGCATTTGCTCTTTTTGAAGACATATACAAAACTCCTGAATACAATATTTAGCGTAGTTAAAAAGAGTTTAATACGCTACTTGCTTAGCTTCTGTCAAACCTTTGCAGGTGGTTTTAGCTAAAAATTCTTCACCAATGCCATTAATCAAAAACTTAAAAGCAGGCTTAAATATATCTATGCTAATAAAAATTATTGAGAGTGAGCCCTATGCTATTTTATGATTTTAAATCAGATTGATGGGGCAAATAAGCAAGGCATAAAATTTTGTAGTTGACCAAGTAAAGTCAATCTGCTATTAGGAACAAATCTTATTAAGAAATTGGAGGAAATTATGCAAGATCAAGTATTAAAAACCATGGAAGAGCTTGGCAAGCCTGTACGCCCTGGTGATGTGGCAAAAGCCATGAACGTAGATAGTAAGGACGTTTCTAAGGCTTTAGCAGAACTTAAAAAGCAAAATAAAGTGCATTCACCTAAGCGTTGCTATTATGCTGCAGGTCCAGCTTAGTTGAAATAATAGTAGTCTAAAAGGCCTATGTTATAGTGGCATAGGCCTTTATTTTTCCATATTAAAATCCACACGGATTTTATACATTTGTTTAGCTGGTAAGTTTAAAATTTCAATGCCAGTTTTCTTCGTAATGCTATCAAGTGTTTCGCAAACATTATCCCAAGACGAGCCTATGAATGTAAACCATATATTATATTCATTTTTACGCAAATAGTTGTGCGTAACACCCACGTGTTCATTTACAGCTTGAACAAAGTCATCCATCTTTTCATCTGGTACCTTGGCTGCACAAAGAGTTGAACGAAAGCCCAATTGCTTAGAGTTAAAATTTGCTCCAAGCCTGCGTATAATCTTACCACTACGCATGCCACGCACCTTATCCAAGGCTTCATCTTCAGTTATCCCTAACTTTTCTGCAAGCTTAGCATATGGACGCTGACAAATGGGAAAATCTGTTTGAATTATATCTAGCAATTTTTTATCAATATGGTCTAATTCCATGCCTATACCTCTGCTTTACGCGGTACATATGTACATAGTGGTTCTTGGGCCATATGGTCATTATCCATACTATGAGCCCTAGCCCTACACCCGCCACAGACTTTATGATATTCACACACGCCACATTTACCCTTATAGTCCTCTTGGGTGCGAAATTGTTTAAAGAACTTTGAATTTTTCCATATTTCAGGAAATGGCTGCTGTTTAATATTTCCACAATCAAGTTCAAGATAGCCACATGGCTGTACTTGTCCCACATGACTAATAAAACAAAAACCAGTACCACCAAGACATCCGCGTGTCATAGCATCCATGCCAAAGTTATCAACATTAACACTAAGACCTTCGGCCTTAGCTTTTTGGCGCATAATGCGATAATAGTGCGGAGCACAAGTAGCTTTTAAATGCATGTTAGTTGTTTTTCTAAAATCATAAAACCAATTGAGTACGTCTTCATATTCTTCTGCAGTAATTACTTGATCTTTAAGCCTTGCTGCACGCCCCATGGGCACAAGAAGGAAGATATGCCAAGCCACAGCACCAATACGTTCACAAAGTTCAAAAATGCGCTTAAAGCTTTGTAGATTATCTCGCGTTACCGTGGTGTTTATTTGAAATTCAACACCTTCTGCCTTAAGCAATTCAATACCACGCATGGATGCTTCAAACGCTCCAGGCACAGCTCGAAAATTGTCATGACTTTCGGCGTCTGCACCATCTATGGAGATAGAACATCGTTGTATGCCAGCTTCACGAATTTTTTTAGCAGTCTCAGCAGTAATTAATGTGCCATTGGGCGAAAACACACAACGCAAACCCTTAGCTGTTGCATAAGCAATAAGCTCATACACATCGGGTCGCATCATGGGATCACCGCCGGTAAAAATAATAATGGGCTCACCAACTTGAGGGAAAGTATCAATTAAAGCCTTAGCTTCATCGGTGGAAAGTTCTCCTGGATATGGTTCAGGATGAGCCTCACCACGACAGTGCTTACAAGCAAGATTGCATGACCTTGTAACTTCCCATGCAATAAGGCGACACTTGGGTGTTCCGTCTTCTAAAAAACGGCTGGCATGTGGGTGGGCACCACCATGAGCCATGCCCCCGTGACCTGCACCCCCGTGACTTGCAGCCCCGTAACTTGCAGCATGATGAGCTGATTGCCCCATATGTCCATGCGGCATATGTCCAGACATATGACCTTTATCGTCCTTATTCATTAGCGTATAATTCCTAGTAATTTTTCAGTAAAGTAGTTAATGATAATATCTGCACCAGCTCTTTTAATACCCAATAATGATTCCATCATCACCGCTTCTTCGTTAACCCAACCCATTTGTGCGGCAGCTTTAATTAGTGAATATTCACCACTAACTTGATAAGCCACCAATGGAACGTCAAAATTATCTTTAAGCAAGCGAATAATATCTTGATATGGTCCGGCTGGTTTGACCATCAAAAAGTCTGCTCCTTCTTCCAAATCAGCCGAAGCTTCACGCAAGGCTTCACGTATATTAGATGGATCCATTTGATATGACTTGCGATCTCCACTTTGTGGCGTAGATTCGGCAGCATCTCTAAATGGGCCATAATAAGAAGATGCAAACTTTACAGCATATGACATAATGGGTGTATGCAAAAATCCTGCTCCATCAAGAGCCTTACGCAAAGCAGCAATGCGCCCATCCATCATGTCCGATGGAGCAACTATATCAGCTCCGGCTTGTACATGTGATAGAGCAATCTTTGCAAGCACATCTAAGGTGGGGTCATTTAATACTTCACCCTTAGGGGATAGTATACCGCAATGCCCATGCGATGTATATTCACATAGGCAAACGTCAGTAACAACCAAAAGCTTAGGCCAGCGACTTTTAAGAAGGCGAGTTGCTTTTTGTACAATGCCATCTTCGGCATAGCCTTCACTACCTACAGGATCTTTTTGCTTGGGTATGCCAAAAAGAATAACAGCGCATAGTCCAAGGTCCACAGCTTTGGCCACTTGTTTTTCAAGCTCTTGTAATGAAAGCTGATATTGCCCTGGCATGGAGCCAATTTCTTTGCGAAAAGAGCCATGCTCGGTATCCACTACAAAGTAAGGCATAATTAAATTTTCCGGGCGCAACGGTGATATTTCACGTACCATTTGACGCAATTCTTGCGATGTACGCAATCTACGCCCACGATAAAATGACATGACTTAATCTCTTTGTTTGTATTATTAAAATTTAATTATTTCGCTATTTCTTCATCGGTTAGGTAACATGCTGGATCTTCAGCCCAAATATCATCATAATATGCTTCGGCACGTGCCCGGAAGTTACCACCACAAATATTTAAATAACGACAAGTGGCACAGCGACCTTTAACATGAGGTTTTTTATCTTTTAGCTTATGTAATAATTCAATATTTGGGTCATCCCATATTTCAGAGAATGGGCGCTCCAATACATTACCAAAGGTATGATTACGCCAGAACTGATCAGCATGTACGCTACCATCCCAAGAAATACAGCCAATACCACGGCCTGTACTATTGCCTTCATTAAATTGTAATAATTCCATCACTTCATCGGCACGCTTTGGATCTTCGCGTCTTAAACGCTCCCATACATATGGTCCGTCGGCATGGTTATCAACAGTCAGTATCTCCTTGCCCTTTCCGGCATCAAAAAGCGCACGGCTTTCATCCATAATAAGGTCAAGGAGTTTACGTGTTTCAGCATGCGATAAATCTTCTTTAATAAGTTCAGAGCCACGTCCAGAATATACTAGATGATAAAAACAAGCCCGCGGCACTTCTAAGTCCTTTAATAATTGAAAAATACCAGGCACATCTTGAACATTACGCTTATTAATGGTGAAGCGTAAACCTACCTTTAGGCCCTCAGCTTGACAATTTTCAATACCTTGCAAAGCTTTCTTAAATGAGCCTGGCACAGCGCGAAACTTGTCATGCACGTCTTCCATACCATCAAGAGAAATACCCACGTATGAAAGGCCTACTTGTTTAAGTTCTTTAGCTTTTTCTTTGGTTATTAAAGTGCCATTGGTTGAAATAACTGCACGCATACCCTTGCTGGTGGCATGGTTTGCTAACTCTACTAAGTCTTGACGCACCAAGGGTTCACCACCAGAAAACAACATAACAGGTGAACCATAGGCAGCTAAATCGTTAATCATAACTTTAGCTTGTTCGGTTGAAATATCATCCTTACCCTCAACCTCAAGAGCCTTAGCATAACAGTGCACACATTTTAAATTACAGCGGCGAGTCATATTCCATACAACTACTGGTTTTTTATCCTCAGCAAATTGTAAAAGATGTGATGGTAACTGTCCGGATTTACGCCCATAACGCAATGCATCTGATGGTTCAACTTGCCCACAGTATAATTTTGAAATACCAATCATAAATCATTCTCCATATTTATATAATACTATTTAGTAGAAATTAGCTCTTTAAGAGTTGACAAGGCTTGGTCAATACCTTGAGCATTATTACCACCAGCTTGAGCCATATCTGGCCTACCACCACCAGAACCACCTATTAATGCCGCAACATCCTTGATGAGAGCCGGAGCAGTAAAACTTGAATGTAAATCCTTTGAAACATATATAATCATGCTTACTTTTTCATCTTCTGTGGCCACGAGGCAAGCAATACCAGAAGCCAATTTTGAGCGCACATCGTCCATAAGTTCACGTAAGTTTTTAATGGACATAGCACCAACAGATGCAGCTAGCACTTTAATATTATTAATTTCTTGGCATTTAGCCATTATATCCTTGGCTTGATCTGAAGCAGCTTGATGAGCATTTTTTTCTAAATCTTTTCGAAGCTTTTTATTCTCTGCCTGCAAAGCCTCTAAGCGTGGCAAAATTTCACCAGATTTTGCTTTAAGGTGTTGTTCCAATGTATGTATTTCAGCACGCTGTTTTTGCATATAAGCTAGTGCTTGCCAACCAGTGCTTGCTTCTATACGTCTTGTACCAGAAGCAATGCCGGCTTCAGAAATAATACAAAAACATCCAGCTTCACCAGTGCGCTCAAGATGTGTGCCTCCACAAAGCTCCACTGATTCTTTGCATGCATCATCACCAATGCTTAATACGCGTACTGTTTCACCATATTTTTCACCAAAAAGAGCAATGGCACCATCTTTAATGGCTTGCTCATGGCTTTTACTCTCAGACGTAACAGGAAAATTTGCTAAAATGGCACGATTAACATCGCGTTCAATAGCTAAAATTTCATCTTGGCTAAGGCCAGCAACATGAGTGAAGTCAAAACGCAGGCGATCACAATCCACCAAGGACCCAGCTTGTTGCACATGGCTTCCTAAAATACGCCGCAATGAGGCATGAAGCAAATGTGTGCAAGTATGATTACGAGCAGAAGCTTTACGATCATCGGCTGTAACCATAAGTTCTACTTCTTGGTCAAGTAATAACACACCTTCACTAATTTTTATGCAATGCACAGTTAAGTCATTAAAAGGTTTTTGCGTGTCAAGCACAAGAGCCTTACCATGTGGTGCATTAATATGCCCAAGGTCACCCATTTGACCACCTGAGGCACCATAAAAAGGAGTACGCCCTGTAACAACAAAGCCTTCTTGCCCTTCCTTAAGCTCTTCTGTACTTAAACCATCCTTATCTAAAAGAGCCACCACGCGCGAATTGGCCACAAGCTCAGTGTAGCCTACAAACTCAGAATGCAAGCCTTCATTATGCATGTTTGCAAACAAAGACGCCATATCTTGTCCATCACCACTTAACAAACCAGAACTTTTTTGTGCAGCTCTAGCACGGTCTCTTTGCTCTTGCATGCAAGCCGCAAAACCTTCTGCATCTACACTAAAATGGCGTTTTTCGGCAATATCATTGACAATATCTATAGGGAAACCAAAAGTATCATATAGTTTAAAGCACATATCGCCAGAAATAATTTGCTTTTCTTCATGCTGCATGCGTTTTAGTTCGTCTTCTAAAAGGTGTAAGCCTTTTTCAAGCGTTAGGGAGAAGCGTTCTTCTTCCTCACGTACAACACGCTTAATGAAGTCATGACTTTCGGCAAGTTCTGGATAGTCTTCACCCATAATGGTGGCAACTTTGGAAGCAGTTTTATACAAAAATGGTTCATGCATACCCATAAGCGTACCAAAGCGCAAAGCGCGGCGCAAAAGACGGCGCAAAACATAGCCTCGCCCTTCATTGGAAGGTAGTGTCCCATCAGCAATTAAAAAGGCTGCTGCGCGGCTATGGTCTGCAATAACGCGCAATGATGTATCAATGTCATTGGTATCTGGTGCACTGAAAGAATAAGTAACACCAGCCAAAGAGGCTGCATACTGAATAATATCTTGGAATAAATCACAATCAAAGTTAGAACGCTTTCCTTGACATACGGCCGCAACTCGCTCAAGGCCCATACCAGTATCAATGCTTGGGCTAGCTAAGGGTACTTTAGTCCCATCGCCTGGCTGGTCAAATTGCATGAATACCAAATTCCATATTTCAAGAAAACGATCGCAATCGCATTTGCCAATGCCACAATTAGGACCACAAGCCATGTCTGCGCCTTGATCAATATATATCTCAGAGCATGGTCCACAAGGGCCAGTATCACCCATAACCCAAAAATTATCCTTTTCGTCTAAACGAAATATGCGCTCGGCATCAATGCCCGTTACTTTTTGCCACAAGTCAAAGGCTTCATCATCTTCACGAAATACAGTTACATAGAGACGCTCTTTTTCAAGCTGTAATTCCTTGGTTACAAAATTCCATGCATAGCCTATGGCTTTTTCTTTGAAATAATTACCAAAGGAAAAGTTACCAAGCATTTCAAAAAATGTATGATGTCTTGCAGTTCGCCCAACGTTTTCTAAATCATTATGCTTACCCGACACCCGTAGACATTTTTGAGCAGTGGTTGCACGCACATAGTGACGTTTTTCCTCACCTAAAAAAAGCGACTTAAATTGCACCATGCCGGAATTTGCAAAAAGCAAAGTGGGGTCATTGCGCGGAATTAAAGGAGAAGAAGCAACAACCTCATGTTCTAAATTTTTAAAATATTCTAAGAATTTACGTCTAATTTCCTTGGCTGTAAGCATATGTTATCCCTATAAATTAAATCTCAATTAATCTTTTTAAAGTGTAATAAAAACTATTCCTCATCTAAGGGTATACCAATACCTTCGTCTAAATCTTCATCAGTAGGGGTAAATTCCTTAGGGTTCATGCCAAGATGCGCAACCACCTTTTCTTCAATGGCTTGGCGTAATTCTAAATTTTCATCTAACAAGGCACGAACTTTTTCACGCCCTTGGCCTAATTTTTCAGCACCAAAAGCAAACCAAGAGCCACTTTGCTCAACAATCTTTGCTTCAATACCAATGTCTAATAATTCACCTGAGCGTGAAATCCCTTGCCCAAAGAGTATGTCAAATGTTGCACTACGAAATGGTGGGGCCACTTTATTTTTTACCACCTTAACTCTTGTCTTGGAACCAAAGGCTTCTTCTTTATCTTTCAGGGTTTGGATACGTCTAATATCAAGGCGTACCGAAGAGTAGAACTTTAAGGCATTACCACCAGTGGTAGTTTCAGGGCTTCCATAACCTGTTACACCAATCTTCATACGAATTTGGTTAATAAAAATCACCGATGTGCGCGATTTATGTATTGTTCCTGTAAGCTTACGTAAAGCATGTGACATAAGACGTGCATGCCCACCCACCTGTGACTCACCCATAGTACCCTCAAGTTCAGCTTGAGGAATAAGAGCTGCCACCGAGTCAATAACAACTAAGTCAACAGCACCGGAGCGAACTAACATATCTGCAATTTCAAGAGCTTGCTCACCATAATCTGGCTGCGAAATAAGTAACTCATCAGTATTTACACCAAGCCTACGTGCATAGGACACATCCAAAGCATGCTCAGCATCAATAAAGGCACAGGTGCCACCAAGTTTTTGGCATTCGGCCACAATATGCAAGGTCAAGGTAGTCTTACCAGAAGACTCAGGCCCATAAATTTCTGTCACACGTCCACGTGGTATACCGCCAACACCAAGAGCAAGGTCAAGGCCAATTGAACCTGTTGGTATAACAGGAAGATTAACATGTGCATCGTCAGAAAGTTTCATAACAGCACCCTTACCATATTTACGCTCAATGGCATTAAGGGCAGTATTTAGAGCTTCTGCACGTGCATTTTCTGCTGAAGCAGTTGATTTTTTGGCCATAATAATTCTCCAAATCCTTGTTCTATTGAACAGTGAAATAATATATAAATCTTATATTATAATATATTAGACTACATGCACCGTATAAATGCATTCAGTCAGTAAACCACTTTGAATACAAGCTGTCAAATTTAGCAGAAGGTAGAAAAGTAGGCAAGCATTACCTATGGCATAAAAAAATCAGGCTCGGTAATTCACCTTGCCTGATTTTTAGATTTTCTGGTCGAGCTGACAAAGTCTTCTGCGAGAACACCCTTTGTGAACAAAGTGTTCTTCCCCCAGACCCCCTTTCCAAAAAATTTTAATTGCAACAGTATTTTATCTTAATAAAGGATTTACGGCGCAAACGTAGGCATTAAATCTTGAACACCCTATCTTGAGCCTAACGCCCTAAAATTGAAAAAATACGTTTGATTAATAACTACAATTTTACTTTTTTTGACTTGGGCTTTGTCCACAGTCTGAGCCACCAACTAGGTTGGTGGCTTTTATATAGTAACTGGTTTAGAATGTATAGCCGATGGAGAAGGAATAAATATCTGCTCCAACATTACTTGAATAGCCACCCTCAATACCGCTCAAGCTAGAAATAATACCACTAGCTTCTGTGTCATTATAGCTGGTTGGATAAATCCACAAGTGAGCATAAGCAAGGTCCACAGTCCAATTATCCCACTCAAATCCAACACCTAGAGTTAGCACATCGCGACCATTGGTTGGCATAAGAAAGTCAGCATATTTTTGATTGGTAACGGCAGTTTCATGCCAATAACCTGCGCGCAAGGTTAGCCAATCAAGAGGGCTATATTCAACACTTGCATTGAAATTCCAGCCATCTTTCCATAATTTATCACTTTTTGCGGTGTAATTAGTGGATGGTGTAAAATATATATCCAATTCCTTAAAGCTAGACCAGCGTGTCCACACAGTACCAACTTCAAAGCTTAAATTATCTAACGGCTTATAGGTAATACCAAAGGAAACAGAATCGGGTAAGTAAATTGTTCCGCTAACATTGGTATCGTATTGATTTGGTGTTCCATCAATAGTAGAGGCTTGGGAACTTCCAAAATCAGCAGTACCATAAATATTTTGAGCAACTTGGCTTTTATAAGTTAAACCTGCAGACCACTGTTCATTGAATTTTGCATGCACAGCCAAGTGATAACCTACGCCAATACCAGCACCTTCTACAAAGAGGGAATTGTCTTTAATTACTGGCTGACGTGTAGCAGTATTAATACCTGCAAGAGTAGGCACTTGGCTTCCCATATACATAGTCATATACATAAGCTCAACACCAGCTGCCACAGAAAACATATCATTGATTTTATAAGCAATGGTTGGCACAAAGGAGGTGCTTTGCAAACCAACGGTATAAACATTATAACGTCCGCGCCAGTCATCGGCGTATTCATTGCCAAGACCAAAGCGTGTGAACATACCTGCACCAAACCATAAGGAATCATTAAATTGATAGGTCAAATAGGCATGGGGTGGAACCCATATATTTGGTTTGGTAGATGTTAAATGGTTATCACCACCGCCCTTGGTATAAATACTACCATATGGGGCCACAAATGACGCACCACCCATGACGTTAAGGCCAGGTAATTGTGTGATACCAGCAGCATTATAGGCTAGAGCCGAAGGATCATCGGCACGACCAATCATACCACCAGCAAGGCCAAGACCACGGGCACTCCACTCTGTCATGGCGAAGCCTTCGGCAAAGGCTGTGCCTCCGAGACATAACATTAATAAAGCCGTAAAAAATAATGAACGAATTTTCAACATGAAGCCCCCAATTTGATTTTTAGGAAATAAAACTACATACTTTGCAAAAGTCCAAGAACTGCGACGTAGCTTGGACAAAAAAGAGAAGCAGTGCATATGCCAAACTCCCTCTAATCCCCACACATACTACTCAAACTGCAACATAGTCTTACTGCAAAAAAAAAGAGTATTACTACATTAATCAGTCGTGGGATTAGAGCATACTTATGGGGTCAAGGTCAAGTGAAACTCTAATGTTTTGCTGGTCAATTTTTTTGAGTAATAAGGCATATACTTGGCGAAGGCTATTCCACCCCTTACTTTTAAGCAAGCAATGTACGCGCCTTTTGCCACGCAAGAGGGCTAAAGGAGCTGGAGCTGGGCCCAGCACTATAACATCGTGCTCTTGCCCTAATTTACGCAAATTTGCACCTAATTCTTCTATCATACTAGCGCCTTGCTCCAATTCACGAGCATAGCTTATACGAATTAAAGCCAAGAAAACAAAAGGAGGATAAAGCCGCTTAGCTCGCCTTGCTAGTTCATCGGTATAAAAACCTTCATAATCTGCATTATGAATATATTGCCAACAATAGTGTTTAATATCACGAGTTTGAATTAATACTGCCCCAGGTTTATTTCCCCTACCTGCTCGACCTGCTGATTGTAGCAATAATTGAAATGTGCGTTCTGCCGCTCTATAATCAGGTAGGTTTAAGCCCACATCGGCATCAGCCACCAAGGCTAAGGTTACATTGGGGAAATGATGGCCCTTGGATAACATTTGTGTGCCCACTAAAATCTGTGATTCACCATGTGCAAAACTGCGCAAAATTTCTTCCACGCGTCCTTCGCGGCGTGTGCTATCTCTATCCAGGCGTAGAACTGGTTTTGAGGTAAAATTATTTACATATTCGGCAACCTTTTCTGTGCCATCACCCATAGGTAAATAATGTAGGCCCTTACAATGGGGACAAATTGAGGGGAAATCCACATTATATCCACAATAGTGGCACATTAATTTTTCTCTTGATTTGTGGTATGTTAGACCTATTTCACAATGCGGACATTTGGCGACCTTACCACATTGGAGGCAATACATAAGTGGAGCATAGCCACGCCTATTAAGTAAAATTACAGCCTGCTCGCCACGCTGCAAAGTTTCTATTAAAGCTTGCTCACTAGCTTTTGCTAAGATGTTACCCGAGCCAGATTGATTGCCTATGTCAACCAAGTTTATCTCTGGCAATGTACCCCCACCTACACGATTGGCTAGCAATTGCACTGGCAATTGCTTTTCCTTAGTGGCATAATAAGTTTTTATATCAGGTGTTGCCGAACCAAGAACAAGCAAACCTTTTTGCTGGCTAATTCTAAACCATGCCACCTCTTTAGCGTGGTAATGCAATTTTTCATCTTGCTTATAGGATGCATCATGCTCTTCATCTAAAACTATAGTTCCTAAGTTGGATATGGGTAAAAACAGAGCTGAGCGCGTACCTACCACTATACAAGGTTCTTTAAATGAGGCTAAAGTCCTAAATAAGTGTTCACGCTTAGCCGGATTTTGATAGCCATGATACAAAAAAACAGGCATGTGTGGTAAGGCCAAGTCTGCATCACGCTTAAGCTTTAAGGCTAAAGCAACCTCTGGGGCTAGTAATAAAATAGATTTATTTTGTGCAAAACAAAGCTTAGCAAGTTCTAAATATACCGCTGTTTTACCACTACCAGTCACCCCAAAAAGTAAATGACTTTGAGCATTCTCACTATTTAAGCCTAACTCTAAAGCCTTAAGCGCTTGAGCTTGGGCCTTAGAAAGTTCAAAATCCAAGGCTGGTGGGGGTAAAAGCTCCAATCCATCTTCTTCAATATGGCCTTGGCATAACGACACATATTTATTTTTTATTAAGCTTGTTAAGGCAGATGTTATACTGGTACTGCTACTCCCACTTAAAGCCTGACTCAAGGTGCGTCTACTGGTGCTACCCTTTTCATGCAAATAGTCCAAAATAGCAATCTGCCGCTTGGCTAAAGGCCGCACTGGCCATGGAGGATCTATTTCCAAAACGCATATCTCGGTACTAGCTGCATCTTGCCTTGGCAAAAGCATTTCAGCTTCACCAGATAATAGCATACAAGCTAGCTCTTGCTGCTCTTTATGTGGTAGGGTACATATGGATTTTAAATTTAATATTTTAGCTTTTCCAGCCACAAAATAACGCAACTTTACATGGTTTAAACGTAAGCCCACTGGCAAAATATGACCTAGAATATCACCTACGGTACGATATTGCCGCAAAGCTAACTGTTCAATCATTTCCATATAGCCTGCATCAAGGATTACTTTGCGCTCTAAAGGCCAGGCAATAGATTTTATTTTAATATTTTTAGGTGGTTCTGTATTGTCACTACTAACAATAACAGCCGCGCGCATGCTCTTACCAAGGGGTACGACTACCCTTAAGCCCTTGGTAAAAAAACATTTTTCACTTTGCGGCCACCATTCAGGAGCAACATAGGTTAGAGTAGCAAAGGGAGGACTTAATAGGGCAACATTATAATACATGACTTTAGATTAGGATATAGAAATTTAATTACCATCATATAAGTTTCACGTGATTCCGATTTAGAAAATATACTACTAACAAAACTCTTTGCCGAGGCAATGTGTGAGGTTGGGGAAGGTTTTTTGAGCAATTATCCGGCGGTGAAGCAACGCGAAAGTGCCGAGCCGCGAAAAAAACTTTACCAAACATCACACATTCAGCTAAAAATAGCCAAATCGAAATGACGTGATATAAGTTTAGCCTAAAAATTAAATTTATTAAAAAAATTTATGACGACAGAAAGTTAATATAATTCAACCTCTGTCGCCATAAACAAAAACTTACTTAAATTGTAGTATATTTTTTAATAAGCTTATGAGGTCATAGCGTAAATCCTCATCTTGAATAGCAAAATATACATTGGCCGTTAAGTATTCTGCCCAATCACCAGCATCAAAACGACGTCCGGACATTTTTACTGCAAGCATACCCCTGTCTTTAGCTAAAGCTTGCAAAGCATCGGTAAGCTGCAACTCACCACCATGCCCTGGGGTAGTTTTTTCTAGATAGTCAAATATGTCAGGAGTTAATACATATCGACCCACAATAGCTAAGCGTGATGGGGCTTTTTCTTGCGCTGGTTTTTCAACCATATCATTAATGCGAAAAACACCATTGGCTATTTCTGTGCCATCAATAATACCATAGCGATCTACCTTATCTTGTGGAACTTCCATAACCCCAATGACAGGCATATGTTCTGCCTCAGCCACTTGAATTAACTGTTGAATACCAGGCACACCGCCAAACATAAGGTCATCTCCAACCATGATGGCAAAGTCCTCACCGCGCACAAGCTCCTTAGCACAAAGCACAGCATGCCCAAGGCCAAGTTGCTTTTTTTGACGCACAGACATAATATTAACCATTTCTGCTACTTCGCGCACCATTTCAAGCTTATCATGTTTACCAGCGCGCTCCAAAACCCCTTCCAACTGTAAATTATAGTCAAAGTGATCTTCAATAACGCTTTTATCTTTGTTGGTTACAAAAATAACATCTTCAATGCCGGATTTAATTGCTTCTTCCACAACATATTGAATTACTGGTTTATTATATATGGGGAGCATTTCCTTAGGAATATTTTTACTGGCGGGTAATGAGCGAGTTCCCCAACCAGCCACAGGTATGACAACCTTACGTAGTCTGTTCATTTAATTGCCTTTTTAAAATATTAACATAGTTCGTCTTGCACACATTTAGCTAATTCTTTAGCATAATTTTGCACCTTAATATGATCTTCGCCTTCCACCATTACTCGACATAATGCCTCTGTACCAGAATAACGCAAAAGCACACGTCCGCGGTCTTTTAACTCTTTTTGAATATTTTTCACAGTCTTAGCTATGCTTGGCACATCCTCAAAGGGTAGCTTTTTACCAACTTTAATATTGATGAGCTCTTGCGGATATGGTGTAAGCAAGCCAGCAAGCTCCGAAAGAGGACGTTGCCTTTCGCGCATATACCTTAAAATTTGCAAAGCGGCAAGTAAACCATCACCTGTTGTACTATATTGTCTAAAAATAATATGTCCCGACTGCTCTCCACCAAGCATAACATTAGCTTTACGCATGGCTTCCATAACATATCTATCACCAACATCGGTGCGCATCAAAACTCCACCGCGTTCGCGCATAAAAACTTCTAAAGCCATATTACTCATAACTGTAGCCACTAAAGTATTATTAGGTAGCTCACCACGCTCCATCATGGCAGAGGCACATAGGGCCATAATTTGGTCGCCATCTAAAATAATACCTTTTTCATCCACCACAATTAAACGATCTGCATCACCATCTAATGCAATGCCAATGTCAGCACGTACTTCTTTTACTTTATCAGCAACATGCTGTGGAAATAATGAACCACAATTATCATTTATATTAATTCCATTGGGTTCTGTGTTAAGCTTAATTACTTCCGCACCTAGCTCTTGCAAAGCTAAGGGAGCAACCTTATAGCTTGCCCCATGCGCACAATCTATAACAATACGTAAGCCATCTAAAGTTAAATGTGGAGGAAAACAACTTTTTGTATAAACAATATAACGACCACCAGCGTCTTGAACCCTAGTGGCACGCCCCACATCCTCAGCCTTAGGATAAGGCCAACTATCTGTGGACATAACCATTCTAGCAATTTCATCTTCCACATCATCAGGTAACTTAAAACCTTCTGCATCAAAAAATTTTATCCCATTATCTTTATATGGATTATGTGAAGCAGAAATAACAATACCAAAATCTGCACGCATGCTACGTGTTAAAAAAGAAATAGCCGGCGTTGGTAAAGGACCTGTTAAAATCACATTCATGCCAGCAGCGCATAAGCCAGCTGTAAGCGCATTTTCAAAAATATATCCAGAAAGACGCGTATCCTTACCTATCACTACTTTATGTCTATGATTTCCACGACGAAAGCAAATACCAGCTGCAAGCCCCAAACGCAAAGCAATTTCAGGGGTCATAGGATAAGTATTTACCTTACCACGCACACCATCTGTGCCAAAAAGCCGTGATTGCATATAAACTCCTAGCTTTTACCTAACATCATACATCAAAATGCTACAAAATATTTAATGTTATAGTATGTGGACCTCGTCCTTACCATCACGTTCATTTATCAATACATTAATATGTTCATCCTTGCGCGTGCTAATATTCCTACCCACATACTTTGCTTCAATGGGTAATTCTCTATGCCCACGATCAATAAGCACTAATAATTCAACGCACTTTGGACGACCATAATCAAGTAAGGCTTCAAGGGCTGCTCGAATAGTTCTGCCAGTATAAAGCACATCATCTATAAGAATAATATTTTTATCATCAACGACATCTTCAATATTTGACTGCCCAATATATGGGGTAGCATCAAGGCTTGTCCAATCATCACGATATAGATTGATATCTAACGAGCCAAAGGCAATCTTGCTCTGAAGACGATTTTCTAATATATTTTTAACCCTTTTTGCAATATCAACACCACGCCTTTGAATGCCTACTAGCATGACTTTATCACATGTACCATGAGTTTCTATAATTTGAGAGGCAAGTCTTTCTAAAATACGTGACATTTCCTCAGCTTGCACCAAGACGCGGCTTTGCATATTTCCTCCAGCAAAATATATCTAACCAGATAAATTATTAAAAATCTAACTTCCAGCAGATCTGGCCATATTTTGTAAGCGTGCAACCCTTTCCTCAATAGGTGGGTGCGTACTAAATAAATTGGCCATACCACCACCAAAAAGCGGCGATACAATAAACATTTGCTCAGTGCTAGCATTACCATTTTGCATGGGTATTTGTTTATTATAATTTTGCAGTTTATGCAAAGCACCGGCCAATGCCAAAGGCTGTCCACTAATAGCTGCACCTGTATCATCTGCTAGGTATTCTCTTGAGCGCGATATGGCCATTTGAATAAGGGCTGCAGCAACAGGCGCTAAGAATGCAAGCAAAAGCCCTCCCAAAAATCCACCAGAATTACCTTCCCCATCGTCATTACGCCCAATACCAAATATAGCTGCAAATTGCATCATATTGGCAATGGAAACAATGGCTGAAGCCAAAACACCAGCCACGGTTTGAATAAGAATATCACGGTTGGCAATATGACCTATTTCATGCGCAATAACTCCGCGTAACTCCTCAGGGGTTAAAAGGCGCATTATGCCTTCTGTCACAGCCACAACACCATGCTCAGGGTTTCGCCCAGTAGCAAAAGCATTGGGAGCTTGTTCAGGTATAATGCAAACCCTAGGCTTTGGAATACCAGCCCTAGCAGAAAGCTCCTCCACCATGGCATGCAGAGCAGGAGCATCAGATGGAGAAAGCTCTTTAGCTTTATACATGGATAAAACTATTTTGTCTGAATACCAATAAGAACCTACATTCATAAGCAAAGCTAGACCAAAAGCAATGATAATACCTGTCCTACCACCAAGGGCCCCACCAAGTACAATAATCAAACCAGAAAGCAAGGCTAAGAGTAATACGGTTTTTATTTGACTTGTCATTTAACATATCTCCTAATTAAAATTGTATGCATTTTTGCAACAGCAATTTACAATATAATACCTTTTTTGCGCCTGACTACTGCCATCATACAAAATAATCTCATGCAAAAGTATGGTACTATAAAAATATGTTATTTATTTGGCAAGAACTTATATACTTAGCCTTGCATAGGGAACAGGTCATTCCAGTTTGGCTATTTTTAGCTGAATGTGTGATGTTCAGTAAAGTTTTTTTCGCGGCTCGGCACTTTCGCGTTGCTTCACCGCCGGCTAATTGCTCAAAAACCTTCCCCAACCTCACACATTGCCTCGGCAAAGAGTTCTGCTCATAGTAATATTTTCTAAATCGGAATCACGTGGCATAGGAATGCCATTCCCACTGACATATAATATTTCTTTACCCAAAACGAAAAAAAAATTATCATATGGCTTTGATTGCATTTTTTCAACAGCATGTTATCTTTATGCGCGTGAACAATATTTTTTATCTATTTAACTGCATAAACACAAAGCAAGTTTTAAAAAATATTTTTATTGTCTTGCTACTTTGTTTTTATACACTTTTTTCAATAAAACCTGCTGTTGCCAATGAAAAAAAACTAGACTTTAGTTTCTTTCGCCTAGGCACAACCAATCCTGTTATGCTTATTGTTGGCGGCATTCAAGGTGATGAGCCAGGGGGATTTTCCGCTGCTACTCTTTTAGCCACACGCTATAAGGTTACTCATGGCACATTGTGGATTGTGCCTAACCTTAACTTTCCAAGCATTATCAAGCGTAAACGTGGTCTGCATGGTGACATGAACCGCAAGTTTGCCATTCTTGATCACACTGACCCTGAATATCAAACCGTAAGCCGCATTCAAAAACTTATTCGTGCTAAGGAAGTAAGTGTCATTCTAAATTTACATGATGGCAGTGGTTTTTATCGTAAAAAATATCAAAATGCCTTGAATGGACCAGCAAGATGGGGGCAATCTATCATTATAGACCAAGAATTTATGCCCGATTTTATAACGCAAACTCACGACTTTAATACAGCAACAACTGAACATCGTTTACAATTCTTAGATGAAATGGCCCAAAGTGTTACTAAAATTGTAAACAAAAATTTACTACACAAAGACCATTACTTTGAGGTGCGTAATACGCATACTGCTAAGGGTGATCGTGAAATGGAAAAAAGCCTATCTTGGTTTGCAGTACGTCATGGCAAACCAGCCTTTGGCTTGGAAGCTAGTAAGGAATTTTCCGTGGTTAAACGAGCCTATTATCATCTACAAATGGTTGAAGCTTTTGCCCATTTAACTGGATTAGAAATTGAGCGAGATTTTGAATTAACTCTTAAAGGAGTTGAAGAAGCTCTTTACAGTGGACTTAGTGTAAGCTTCATGAACAATAGAATTATGCTACCCTTAGAAGATGTACGAGCACGTATTAACTTTCTACCTCTACCCAAAAAAGATTATGCTCCCATAGCCTCAAAGCCAATTATGGCTGTGTTGCCAAATGGCAAAAATCTCTATGTACATTATGGTAACCGCACCTTAACAACTATTATCCCAGATTGGCATGACATAGATTATAGCCTTGACATGCTTCGTGTTATCGTGGACGGACAAGAAAAACTAATCAATTTTGGTAGTGTCATTACAGTACAAAATGATTTTAAAGTGCTACCCATTACTGGCTATAGAGTAAATGCCATTGGTGCAAATTCTGGCAAAAACAACGAAAGCAATATGTTATTTACAGAAAAATCTTTCATTAAAAGATTTTCTGTGGATAATGGTGGTAGTATTTTTAGGGTAGAAGTCTATAAAGACAAAAGTTTTTGTGGTATGTTTATGGTACGCTTTACACGCCCTAAGCAAAAAAAACCACAATAATAAATTTTACTTCAAGCCCTATCATTACTTACATACACAAACATCGTGCTATACTTTATCTATCCTTAGAGCCGGAGCCCCTACACCCATGACCTTAGCTTTCTTTACAAGTTCATCGTGCTCAACTCTTACATAGTCTTGACCCTGTAAATGATATTTTTTCGCGCTCAATATTTCATCTTCAACTTCCATTGACGTAGCCTTACGCGACAAAATACACCTTTCAAGTACACTATGACGAATCCCTAGTGTATGCGTATGCTTAAAGATAGCATCTTGTACCAATGATAAATCTTCTACTGCGCATAGCACACGCAAAACACCCGTGGGACGATTTTTCTTACCCACACCACTTAACCATAATACATCCAACACTTCTAACATAAGGCTAAGTTCATTAACGGCTACTCCCAATTCTTCACCCGTTAAGTGGTCAATATTGCTTTCTAATTGCATAATACTTTCACTTAACTTATTTTGCGCATCATCCACTAAATATATACGTAAACCTGCATTGGAAGGGCGACTTCCATAGCCTGTACCCATACGCATAGCAATTCCACTAAAACCTTTTGCAAAGCTTGTGTGCAAGGCATGCACCAAGGCCGCACCAGTGGGAGTTACAAGTTCGGTTGTAGCATCGGTAGCAATAATTGGTTTTTGCATGAGCAAGAATGCCGTTGCCGGAGCTGGCAATGGCAAGACACCATGCGCACATTCAATAGTGCCAGAAAACCAAGGTAATGGCGAACAAATAACTTTTTCCACACCTAGGTATTCAAGGCCAAGAGCTGTACCTAATATATCAACCAATGTATCAATAGCCCCAACTTCATGAAAATGTACTTGCTCAGGCTCAATATTATGTGCGTGAGCTTCAGCTAAAGTAAGAGCATCTAAGGTGCTTAATGCCTTTTTTAAAACCCAATCAGATACATCTACTTTATAAAAAATATCTGCTATATCCTTGGGATGACGCAAGGGTTGATTATCTGGCCAATCAACACTAACCCTAAACCCAGGACCAGCAGCACGGCACTCTTGCCAAGCCATAAGCTTGCAATCAATGCCCACCTTAGCAAGTTTTTCTTGTAAAGGGCCAAGCTCAAAACCAAGCTGGCAAAGAGCAGCCAAAAACATATCTCCACTTACTCCAGCTTGGCAGTCACAATAAGCATACATGGTGTTTCTCCAAAAAAATGTAAAATTTTATTTCAAATAAGCTTTACTCACTTGAAGAGCAAGCAAAGTAAGTATATAAGAGTCATAAGAACATGGCAATTATATAAGCAATTAATAATAATCATATGTATTGTCATAACGTTACAATAAGGAGGTAGTATGCTCATTCGCAATTGGATGACTAGTGAAGTTATTACCATAACACCTGAGACCTCGGTTAGTCGTGCGGCAACACTTATGAAAAACCATGCCATACGCCGCTTGCCCGTGGTAGATACCCAAATGAATGTAGTTGGAATTGTATCAGCTAGCGACGTTAAAGCCGCTTCACCCTCACAAGCAACATCCTTAGATATGCACGAGTTGCAGTATCTTCTTTCTGAGCTTAAGGTCAAAGAAATTATGACTATAAAGCCCACATGTGTAAAACCTGATGACTCAGTTGAGCATGTGGCCATGATTATGGAAGAACATGGCTTTGGTGGTTTACCTGTTACAGAAAACGATAAATTGGTCGGTATTATTACAGACTATGATATTTTTAAAGTACTCCTAACTATTACTGGCGCAAGGCAAGGTGGAGTGCAATTAGCCTTTATTTTGGATAATACTCAAGGCCAAATTAAAGCAATATTTGAAACCTTAGGGGCGCATGGGGCGCGTATTTTATCTGTTCTAACGCATTTTGCAGAAGATGGGGCTACGCGCCATGTATTTATACGCATAAAACCCATGGACTCTCAAGACAATCGTGACGCACTCATTGAAGTATTAAAACAAAAACATAAACTAGCTTACTGGATATAATTTTAAAAAATATTATTAATATAGGTGGATAGTTTATTAATATTGGCGTTTAAAAAAAATACTCTAGCCACTTGCCATTTTTTTTAGAATGTGGCAATGTGTGCTTACTGTTTGGGTACATAAGCACTAAGTACCAATATCTTGTTTAGGTACCGCCCACAGGATAAACCTGATAGGGTTATTTTTAATGGCTAAATACTGTTGGATTGATTCCAATGGGGAAAATCGTAAAAGTGTCCAAGGAGGACAAGTATGGCTGAGATTACTTATAAGGGTAAAAGTTTTGAGGTGGATGAAGACGGCTTCTTACTCCGTTTTGATGATTGGTGCCCTGAGTGGATGGATTATGTAAAAGAATCTGAAGGTATCACCGACATCAACGCTGACCACCAAAAAATTCTTGACTTCCTACAGGACTACTACAAGAAGAATGGTATTGCTCCTATGGTGCGTATCCTTTCTAAGAACACTGGCTATAAACTTAAAGAAGTTTATGAATTATTCCCATCTGGCCCTGGTAAGGGAGCTTGCAAAATGGCTGGCTTACCTAAGCCTACCGGATGTGTATAATCATCTAAATCAAAAATATTTAAAAAACCCTCCGCTTGCGGAGGGTTTTTTTTAGCAATATGCAAATATAAAGTCTCACAACAACGCGTGCAAAAGCTTAGCCTTTTGCAAAATCTATTATTGATGAGACTTTCTTACTGAATACGCTTGCTCCCATCTTCCACATCAATTCCTTCTGGTGGAGTAAAGCTAAAAACATTTGCACCAAGTTTAGCATTTAATTCAATAGTATTAAACTCCAAAGTATTAACATTGCCATAAAAATCTACAACACTGGCCTTTTTGATAAGCATACTTTGTTCATCTATACCAATAACAGCTTCCACCATTTCCGGTTTTGGCTCATAGGGGAAAAGATGTAAAACTGTAAGGGCACCTTGTTTGCCAAGCTTTTTTACTTCAAAATCTTCATCAAGCTTAGCTTGGCCTGTTATTACCTCAATGAGGGTACGCATATCTTGCATAAGGTCAGGCTGATATTTATAAGCCACTTCCTCATCGGGTAAATAATTCCAAATTTCTTTTGGGGTAATTAATAGTAATTCAGCATGCGGTGCCTTGGTTTCCCAGCGTACCTTAAGTGGTTTTTCAAAAATAATTGTGCCCTGTCTTTTTTCTACACTACCACTTTCACGGTGAGTTAGGCTTTGGCTAAATTCTGCCTTTAAGCTATTAATTTGCTGGTATTTTTTTTGTAAATTATCTTCCAAATTATTACTGGCATAGGCAATCCCCATTAAAAATATACTACATACACAACAACATATGAGAACAAAAAAATTATTTTTCATGAATTTTCCTTTATTGTTTTGCATAAAATATATGAGCTGGCCTTAAAAAACAAGCCCATGTCTAAAGCATAACTTGCATAAAAAAATTAAACTTCCATAGCGTAAAAGAGTGATATGTTTTTGCATCAATAAGAACCAGCCTAGCGCATTTTATATATTTTTATTTTACTTTATAGCTAGTTACACAAAAGGCACGATAAGTGCAAACAACCTCAAAATGCTTGGCTTAACAAGCTATCAATCTAAACTCTGGAGAAATACACTATGAAAATCGGTTGCCCAAAAGAAGTAAAAAACAACGAAAACAGAATTGGCCTTACCCCTAACTCAGTGCGTGCATATGTTGCAGCAGGTCACGAAGTATTCATTGAAAATAATGCTGGCCTTGGTTCTGGATGCCCCAATGATGAATATATTGCAGCTGGCGCAAAAATACTTCCCACTGCCGATGACGTGTGGGCTACTGCTGACATGATTGTGAAAGTAAAAGAGCCCATGCCAGAAGAGTATGACAGAATGCGCGAAAACCAACTCGTGTATACCTATTTCCACTTTGCTGCCGATGAAACTCTTACCAAGGCTTGTCTTGAAAAGAAAATTATTGCACTTGCTTATGAAACCGTTGAAGAAGGCAATGCTCTGCCTCTACTAAAACCCATGAGCGAAGTTGCCGGACGTATGGCATCACTTATGGGTGCATTTTACCTTGCAAAAACTCAAGGTGGACGCGGATTACTACCCATGGGTGTAACCGGTGTTGCCCCAGCTGAAGTATTAGTTATTGGTGGCGGTGTTGTAGGAACTCATGCTGCACGAGTAGCAGCAGGCTTAGGCGCCAAAGTAAATATTTTAGATGTAAATCTTAACCGTCTAGAATACCTAAGTGAAATTATGGACGCTAATGTTCAACCTTTATATAGTGATCCTCTAACCCTAGAAAATTGCTTAAAATCCGCCGATATCGTTGTTGGTGCTGTACTTATCCCTGGTGCAGTTGCTCCAAAATTAATTAGACGTGAACACCTAAAAATGATGAAACCAGGTTCCGTACTTGTAGACGTTGCCATCGACCAAGGCGGTTGCTGCGAAACATCAAAAGCTACCACCCATAGTGAACCAACATATGTCGTTGATGATGTAATTCACTACTGCGTTGCCAATATGCCAGGCGCATATGCTCGCACATCTGCTTTTGCTCTAAATAACGCCACTATCAAATATGGCCTTATGCTTGCTAACAAGGGTGCTGAGCAAGCCTGCAAAGATGATTATGGTCTAAAAATGGGCCTCAATGCCTACAAAGGTATTATCACATACAAAGCCGTTGCTGATGCTTTTGGTATGCAATCTTTATACAAGCCTGTTGATGAGGTATTAGGCTAATAATTGATTGAAAAGGGGCAATTTGCTTCGTCAGAAATAAAAAGCCCCTGGGCTTTTATTAATACAATCCATGAAGCTTAAGTGAGGTCATATGACCTCACTTAAGTAATATAACCACTAGAGGGGTAGTTTATGACCAAGAGTAGCAATGATTATATCAATAGTGATATTAAAAATGTATGGCACCATTTGACTTTGCACCAAGGCAAAGCTCCCATGATTGTTGCCAAAGGCCAAGGTCTGACTATAACAGACATTAATGGCAAAGAGTATCTTGATGCCACCTCAGGTGGTGTTTGGTGTGTTAACGTAGGCTATGGACGTGACCGCATTGCCGATGCCATTTGTAAGCAAATGAAAATTATGCCTTATTATGCAGCCACTGGTGGCAACCTGCCTACCATTGAATTTTCAGAAAAACTATTGGAATACATGCCTGGCCTATCACGCGTGTACATTTCCAATAGTGGATCAGAAGCCAATGAAAAAGCGTATAAAATGGTACGCCTACGCGCTTACAATAGCGATAAAAAAGAAAAAAATAAAATTCTTTTCCGCTATCGTGACTACCATGGCACAACCATTGCCGCTTTAAGCTCTACCGGTCAGCCTGAACGTAAAGAGTGTTTTGGTCCTTTTGTACCTGGTTTTGTAGAAGTTCCTCATGCATGCTGTTATCGCTGCGCATTTGGTCAAAGCTATCCTGGCTGTAATCTTGAATGTGCAAAAGCCATTGAAACAAGCATCTTAGCAGAAGGTCCGGATACCGTAGGTGCAGCCATCTTTGAACCCATGACTGCCGGTGGTGGTGTTATTCCACCAGTGAAAGAATACTATAAAGAAGTTCAAGCCATATGCAAAAAATATGATGTACTTTTAATTATGGATGAAGTTGTTTGTGGTATGGGCCGTACTGGAACCATGTTTGGCTATGAACACTATGATATTATACCAGATATGGTAACCATGGCTAAGGGTGTTGCCAGTGCTTACATGCCTATTTCATGTACTGTAACCACCGAGGAAGTATTTAACTCACTACAAAGCAGTACAGATAAACTTTCTTACTTCCGTGACATTAGCACCTATGCTGGTTGCGCTGGCGGAGCAACTGCTGCCATTGAAAACCTTAAAATCATTGAAGAAGAAAACTTACTTCAAAATGTTACCAATATGGGTGAACATATCATGGGTGGACTTAGCGAAATGCTTACTCACGCCAATGTTGGTGATGTTCGTGGTAAGGGTTTACTTTGTGGTATTGAATTTGTTGAAGATAAAAACAGCAAAACTCCACTAGCTGAAGAAAAAGTCATTGCCATTTGCTTGGATATGGCTGCTAATGGTGTGCTAGTTGGGCGTACTAATCGTAGCTTCCCAGGTCAAAACAATATTATCAATATTGCTCCTGCTTATATCGTTAATAAGGAACAATGCGATACTATTTTATCTACACTTAGAAATAGTATTAAAACTATTTTAGGCTAGTTAATAAATGATTGATTAAGGGGGGATATTTGTTCCCCCCTTTTTTATAGTAAACAATTACTCCACAACAGTTATGCCTAGCTGCCTAGCTTTACGCACCACACTAGATTGACTAATACCAAGTATTTTAGCTGCTTTATGTGTACTACCTGTTTGCACCAAAGCTTGACGTATCATATTACGCTCAACATTTTTTACAGCTTCTTTAAGCCCACCAAACTCTTCATCCCCATGATAATGTTCTTTTAGAGAAGTTAAATTCAAAATATGTGGTGGTAAATCTGAAATATTTATAATATTGCCTTCGGCCATCACAACTAAAAACTCAACACAAGCTTTTAGCTCTCGCACATTACCTGGCCAATTATGCGCAGCAAAACAACGCAAAACCTTAGGTGAAAAAGTCTTACTTTGCCCGTTCTTGCGACATGCTTTTTCTAAAAAAGTAAAAGCTAGTTCAGCTATATCCTCAGCGTGTTCACGTAAGGGAGGAATGGTAACATTAAGAAAATTTAAACGATAATAAAGATCTTCGCGAAATTCTCCAGACTTTACCATCTTATCTAAAGGCTTATTAGTGGCTGCAACAATACGTACATCCACCTTTATAGTTTTTTCTCCACCTACCTTGTGAAACATTTGATTATCTAATACATGCAAAAGCTTAGCTTGCATGTTGAGTGGCAACTCCCCCACTTCATCAAGAAGCAATGTGCCCTTATCTGCCAATTCAAAATAGCCCTTTTTACCACTAAGATTGGCTCCTGAAAAAGCGCCTTTTTCATAACCAAACAATTCTGATTCAAGCAAAGTATGCGGAATTGCAGCACAATTCACCGTAATGAAGGGGAATTTACTTCTAGGACTTTGCTTGTGAATGTAGGAGGCAGCAAGAGTTTTACCAGTACCAGTCTCGCCAAACAATAATACCCCAGAGGGAGATTTAGCTGCTCTTTTAAGATCATGTACGCATTGATACATTAGTTTGCTGTTTGCTACAATATCAGAAGGAGTATCTTCTTGAATATTACGTAGTTGACCACGATAGCTGCGTACTTCCATTTCAGCTTCAACCAATCTTCTTTGCAACTCTTCAAGTTCAGTCATATCTCGAATAGACGCAACCACCCGCCATACTTCACCCTTAGCATTAAAAATGGGCGTGCTTGTATTAAGGCATCGCGTACCACAAGCATAATCATCGAACATAGTTACAACTTTTTTTTGCTTAAGGGCTGAAAGTGTAACAGCAGAAGAAAAAGCTCCCTCGGTGATTGGATCTGTCACATGCTTACCAATCACTTCACTAGGTTCAATATTAGCTATGCGTTTCATAGCTTTATTCACATGTAGGGTCATTCCTTGATTATCAATAACCCATATACCATCATGCATAGAGTCAAGAATCGCTTGTAATTCCTTGTGACAAAGTGAAAACATTTCAGCACTTAAGGATATATTTTTATTATTTTTTTGCGCGCTCATTTCTTAAAAATTACTCCCACTACTCTGATAAAATAAGATTGATGCACTATTGCATCAAATAGCATTTTCAATGCTATTGAGCAAGTTGTTTTTGCATCGTTTTTTTGATTTAATAAGCTCAGCTACAAACTAAATGTCTATTAATATTTCATAACTTTATATTAGGCATGCTTTGTGCTTAACAGAACAAGACATCTAAATGTTATTTTAAACTCGGAGGATACAATGCCTAAAATGACACCTAGTGAGGGTATGGTAGAGGTTTTAGTACAAGAAGGAGTAAATCACGTTAGTGGTATTCTTGGCTCAGCCTTTATGGATATGTTAGACCTTTTCCCAGCTGCGGGAATTGACTTCATCTCTGTTCGTCATGAACAAACTGCAGGACATATGGAAGACGCCTATTGCCGTCTTACTGGTCAGTGCGGTGTTGTCATAGGCCAAAATGGCCCTGGCATCACAAACTATGTTACCGCTGTAGCAACTGCTAACATGGCCCATACTCCTATGGTTGTAGTATCACCAAGTGCTGGTACTATTTCTGTTGGTTGGGATGGCTTCCAAGAATGCGATACATGGAATCTATTTAAGCCCATAACCAAGGCTTCCTTACGTGTACCACATCCTAAACGTGCAGCTGACATCATGCGTACAGCTTTCCGCATTGCTTATGCTGAGCGTGGCCCAGTTCTTGTGGACATTCCACGTGACTATTTCTATGGTGAACTTGACGAGGAAATTTTACATCCTTCTCAATACCGTGTTGCTCCTGGTGGCATTGGTAATCCTGCACAATTTGCTGCAGCCGTAGAAGTATTAAAAAATGCTAAAAATCCTGTAATCGTTTCTGGACGTGGTGTTGTTGATACTGATTGTATTGAAACAGTTAAAGCCCTTGCTGAATGGCTTGGTGCTCCTGTTGCTACAACATACTTACATAATGATGCATACCCTTGTGACCATCCATTATGGACTGGCCCCATTGGCTACATGGGTTCTAAAGCAGCCATGCGTATCTTACAAAAGGCTGACGTTATTTTGGCCATTGGTACTCGTTTGTCCTACTTTGGTACATTACCTCAGTACGATATTAACTACTTCCCCAAAACTGCCAAAATTGTACAAATTGATATTAATCCTCGTCATATTGCTAAGACTCACCCTGTGGCTGTGGGCCTATGCGCCGATGCTAAGGACGCTTCAGAAGAGCTATTTGCTCGCTTGCGTGAAAGTGTTGCAGCTAAGAGTGATTTAACTCCTGTGTACAACATGGTTAAAGAAGAACTTGCAGACTGGTACAAAGAAATTAGCCTAATCGCTGATGAACCAACTGAGCCAGGTCGTATGCATCCACGCAAAGCTTTGGAAGTTGTTGGTAAGTTTGTTACTGACACCAACGCCATTGCTACCACCGATATTGGTAATACTTCATCCACAGCCAATAGTTACCTTCGCTTCAAAAATCCTAAGCGTTCAGTAGCTACTTTAACATTTGGTAACACTGGTTTTGCATATCAAGCTGGTCTTGGTGCTCAACTTGCTTGCCCTGAAGATGTAGTTGTTTCTATTGTTGGTGACGGAGCTTGGGGTATGAGTCTTTTTGAAGTGCCAACAGCCTGCCAATACAACCTACCTGTTATTGCCACTGTTTATAACAACGGTGCATGGTGCGCTGAAAAGAAAAATCAAATTGATTTTTATAATAACCGCTTTGTTGGTGCTGACATTTGGTCCAAGTCATATGCTAAAATTGCAGAAGCCATGGGTGCTGACGGATATACCGTAAACACTCAAAGCGACTTAGCCAATGCTCTTGAAACAGCTCAAAAAAATCGTAGACCAGCAGTTATTGAAATTATGACTGATGGCTGGAAGCTTGCGCCGCCTTTCCGTCGCGATGCTCTGGCACTGCCGACAAGGCACTTGCCAAAATATGCACACCTTGACGCAAAGAACTTCAAATAGTAAATTAAAGCGCACCGGATATAATTCGGTGCGCTTTCGTTTTGATAATTGAAATTGATTTCACGCCTCTTTGCTCACTATAACCAAGAGGGTAGTCATGCTGAAAAAAGCTATCTTGGCCTTTTTAGATCATTTTGAAAGTTATATATGCCAATTTCTTTTGGTATTTTTTGTTATCACCATTTTTATGCAAATCATTTTGCGTTCACTAAATAGCTCACTACATTGGACTGAAGAAATAGCTCGCTTTGCCTTTATTTGGTTCATTCTATTCGGGGCCTCATATGCCGCAAGGCTTTCAGCTCTTAATAGAGTTACCATGCAATTTGCTAAATTTCCCCCCATTGTAGGTACTGTATGCATTCTTATTGGTGATATTTTCTGGTTGGCATTTTGCCTTGTGATGGCTTGGCATGGTTATCTCTCCATAGTTGATTTAGCAGAATTCCCCTACTATACCGCAGCCCTTGATTGGAACTTAGCACATGTATACCTTGTATTCCCCATAAGTTTTACTCTTATGGCCATTCGCATCATACAGGTAAACTTCATAAAGTTTGTGTTAAAACAAGAAATTGAAGACCCAGACCAGGCTGCTATTGAAGAAAGTAAGCATGCCCTAGCAGAATCGGAGCAAGGCCTATGATACCTGATTTAACCTCTGTACAAGTTGCACAAATATTATTTATTTCGTTTAGCATATTATTAATTATTGGCACACCCATCATGGTGGCTCTTGGCGTGTCTGCCATGCTCTGCTTTGTAGTAGTGGGCACAGACCTTAATAATATGATTCAAATGGCTTTTTCTTCTTTAACTTCATTTCCACTCATGGCTTTACCCTGCTTTGTGCTGGCAGGGGCACTTATGGAAACGTCTGGCATGTCTAGGCGGCTTGTACACATAGCAGAAAATATTGTAGGCCCAATTCCCGGTGGTCTTGCTGTGTCTACTGCTCTAGCTTGCGTATTTTTTGGCGCCATTTCCGGTTCTGGACCTGCTACTACAGCAGCTGTTGGTATGCTCATGATACCTGCCATGATGCGGCGCGGTTATAACTCTGGCTATGCTGCGGCAACCACTGCTACTGCTGGTGGTGTTGGCATTGTTATTCCACCAAGTATTCCCATGGTTATTTACGGTGTTGCTGGTCAACAGTCTATTACCAAAATGTTTATGGGTGGCATTGTGCCTGGTATTTTAATTGCCGTAGGCCTAAGCCTTGTACACGTTTTTTTATGTCGCAATTTGCAAACTACTGGCACTTTGCCTTGGTCTTTTGCAGCCCTTGCCAAATCCTTTAAGGAAGGTTTTTGGTCGCTTTTAGCACCACTCATTATTCTTGGTGGCATCTATGCCGGATTTTTTACCCCCACAGAAGCAGCAGTTGTAGCAATTTTTTACACGGTATTTGTGGGAGTTTTTATTCACCGTGAGCTCAAATTTAAAAGCCTCATGAGCTGCTTGCGCACCACATCTTGGCTCACAGGACGTGTGCTTGTGCTTGTATTTACAGCCTATGCTTTTGGTCGCATTCTAACTGAATATCGTATACCCATTGAAATCGCCAACTGGATTTTAGGGTTCACTGAAAATGTCCACGTGGTATGGGCATTTGTAGTAGTCTTATTACTATTCCTTGGCATGTTCATGGAAACATTGGCAATTATCTTGCTCGTTACTCCAGTATTACTACCTGTTATGGTAAGCTATGGAGTGGATCCCATTCACTTTGGAGTTATATTGGTATGCTGCTGCGGGGTTGGTTTTTCAAGTCCTCCTCTTGGCGAAAACATTTTTATTGCCTCTGGTATTTCACAGGCAAGCCTTGAGGAAGTCGCGTTTAAAGCTCTTCCTATGATGTTTATTAATATTATGGTAATTGTGCTCTTAGTGCTCTTCCCCGACCTTGTTTTATGGCTTCCTAGTTTGACTATGCCTGGAGTTAATGCTATGTAGTAAACAATGACCATAATAATAATCGTGGCATTACTGGCGATAAAAATACATATGTTGTACTTAACTATACGCCAAAAAAATAACCGTTATGAACGCGGTTTTGTTAGAGGAAACTTAAAAATTGCCACTGGCATTTTTGGGGTTTGATTTTTGTAACACTTTAAAAGGAGAATGTATGAAGCGTTTACTCTTGCTTATGTTGGCATTTAGTTTGGTTTTCTTGGGCACTATTTCTGATGCCTCTGCTGCTAAAGTATTTAAAGTGGCTGTGGGAGACCCTGAAAACTCAGAACAAGGCGTTGCTGCCAAAGCTTTCAAAGCCTATATTGATAAAAATGCACCAGGCAAATATGATGTGCAACTATTTTTCTCAGGCGCTCTAGGTGATGAAACCGAAACCATACACAATGTGCGTGGCGGTACTCTTGATGCTTGTGTGGCAGGTATTGCAAACATGGTACCCTTTGCAAAAGAGCTTGGTGTACTTACCCTACCATATCTCTTTGATGATTTAGATCAAGTTGTTGCCGCAACTAAGGGCAAAGCTTCTGATCTTATGAATACATATGCCACAAAAGCTGGCTTCCGTGTTCTTACTTGGACCTATACTGACTTCCGCTATATTTCTAACTCCAAGCGCCCCATTAAAACAATGGCTGACCTTAAGGGCTTAAAATTCCGTGTACCTCAAAGTGCAGTTCTTTTAGCATCTTACAAAGCTTTTGGTGGTAGCCCAGTGCCTATCGCTTGGTCAGAAACCTTCACTTCCCTACAACAAGGTGTTGTGGACGGTCAATGCTATGGTTATATTGGTTTCCAAGCCATGAAGTTCCAAGAAGCTAACCAAAAATACATAAGCGAAGTACATTATACTTATCAATTACAACCTCTTATAATCTCTGAGCGTGTATATAGAAAGTTATCTCCAGAAGATCAAAAGCTTATGGTTGCTGCTGGCATGTCCGCTCAGGATGCTGTTCTTCAATATCAAAAAGAAGAAGGTGGCAAAGCTAAGGCTGCCCTTATGAAGATGGGTGTTACCATTAACCAACTAGAAGACGAAGAAATGTGGAAAAAGGCCGCCTTGGAAAAAGTATGGCCTGAAATGGCAGAGTTTGTAGGTGGCAAGGACGCTATTAATGCTTTCTTACAAGCTGCTGGCAAACAACCTTGGAATCCCTAGTCTTAAACGATAAATATACCTAAACTTTGGGGGAAAGACTATGCGCTTTCCCCTTTTTCGTTACAAGAGTTATTTAAAAAAATTTAATATCACCACAAATGATTTTTCAGCGATAATATGCTGTTGCAATTAAAGTTTTTTGAAGGGGGTTTGTGGGAAGCTTTTGTCCACAAAAGTTTCCCACAAGAAACAAAGACTAAACAATTAATGCCAAAAAACACGTTTCCACATATTACGTTGCGGACTCAATAATCAAACTCTGACTTACTTTACAGCTCGCTAGTTACCAACTTCAACACCTACTACAACTTCACCCTTGGGCTTCACTTCCAAGCCAGCACAACTAGTTAGGACAATCATTAGGCCAAGCATAAGAAGAAAGCGCATTATTAACTCCCGTTATTTTGATGTTGGGTAGCGTGTTCTTGTAAGACGCGGGATTTAGGTGGTACAGAATCGGTAACCCATACATTACCTCCAATGATGGCACCTTCACCTATGGTAATTCGCCCTAAAATTGTAGCACCAGCATAAACGGTAACATGATCTTCTAGGATGGGATGCCTTGCAATACCCTTAGTTAGTGTGCCATCGCTATCTTTTGGAAAGGATAATGCCCCAAGAGTTACACCTTGATAAAGCCTACAACCTCTGCCGATAATGCAGGTTTCTCCAATTACAACGCCGGTACCATGGTCAATGAAGAATTCTTCTCCAATTTGGGCACCTGGGTGTATATCAATGCCAGTTTTTGAATGAGCCATTTCAGAAATAATGCGTGGTATTACAGGCACGCGCAATTTATATAATTCATGGGCAATGCGATGATGGGTCATAGCCAATAAGGATGGGTAGCAAAAAATAGTCTCACCAGAGCTTGTGGCAGCAGGGTCCCCTTCATAAGCTGCATTGGCGTCGGACGCTAATAAGCGGCGTATTTCTGGTAGGCATTGTAAAAATTTCAAAGCAGCTTTAGAAGCATCACTGCGGCAAACTGGACAAGCATTCTTTTGACCTTGGGCGCAAGCAAAGCATGCTCCACAACGGATTTGTTCAGTTAGTAAATGATATATGGAATCCAAGTTGGCAGCTAGATGATAACACATGGATTCACGCCGCACTTGAGACGTTCCAAAAAATCCTGGGAATAAAGCAGCTTGTAGACGTTGCATTATTTCTTCTAGGGATTTTAATGAAGGCATGGGGGCGTTGCGAGCCGGAGTATACCATACAGGGTCAAGCGATTTGGGTTCACAAAGCTCTTCTACAATGCGTTCTAAAACCGGTATATTTTGAGTGGATAATTTTTTCATAAACTACCTATAAAGAGCTAAGCTAGAATTTTCTCCACTACTGCCTTGCCCATTTCCACAGTGCCCACAAGGGTTTTACCAGCTTCCATAATATCTCCAGTACGATAACCTTGCTCAAGCACATTACGCACAGCAAGCTCTACGCAGTCAGCTTCAGCACTGGCATCAAAGGCTAGACGTAGCATCATGGCAGCAGATAAAATTGTAGCTAATGGATTGGCCTTATTTTGTCCGGCTATATCTGGGGCAGAACCATGAATAGGCTCAAAAAGTCCAGGTGCTTGAGAACCAAGAGAGGCTGAAGGTAACATACCTAAAGAGCCAGTAATAACAGCGGCCTCATCGGATAAAATATCACCAAATAAGTTTGAGGTAAGCATTACATCAAATTGAGATGGGTCACGCACCAGTTGCATGGCAGCATTATCAACATACATGTGGCTTAACTCAATATCTGTATATTGCTTATGAATTTCATTAACTACTTGTCGCCACAGGCGTGAGGTTTCAAGTACATTAGCCTTATCACAAGAGCAAACTTTTTTACGTCTTTTGCGTGCGGTTTCAAAGGCTACATAGGCAATGCGTTCAATTTCTGATTCAGAATAAAGCATAGTATTAAAACCAACCTGCTCGCCATTACGCTCTTCTATGCCGCGAGGTTGACCAAAATAGATACCGCCGGTAAGCTCGCGTATAACAATTAAATCTAAGCCTTTTTGAGCAATATCTGCCCGTAATAAGCAAGAGCCAGCTAATTCTGGGAACAAAGTGGCTGGGCGCAAATTAGCAAATAAACCTAATTCTTTACGAATATCTAACAAACCTTTTTCTGGCCGTATATTGTTGGCAAGATGATCCCATTTGGGCCCACCAACGGCACCTAAGAATACAGCGTGAGAGGCTTTGCAAGCAGCTATGGTTTCCATGGGTAGTGGTTCATTTTTTTCATCAATAGCTGCACCACCAATAAGGGCTGTATTGAAGCTAAAGCTATGTCCAAATTTTTGGGCTACAGCATCTAACACTTTTTTTGCTTCAGCTATAATTTCTGGACCAATGCCATCACCAGGTAGTAAACAAATATCTTTTTGCATATCAAACTCGTATGAATAATTTAATTTGGCGCATTAACTACGACGCAAGTTTTTCTTTTACATAATTAACTAAGCCACCCTTACTAACTAATTCCCACATGGATGCTGGTAGGGCTGGACAATTAATAGTCTCATTGGTGGTGATATTGGTAATAACACCCTTGGCGGCATCAATCTCTAAACTATCACCATCATTGATTTTTTGTACATCATCACCAATTTCTATGAGCATTAATCCCATATTAAAAGCATTACGATAAAAAATTCGTGCAAAACTATGTGCCACCACAACATTGATCTTAGCACCTAATATGGCTAATGGAGCGTGTTCACGCGATGAACCACAGCCAAAATTTCGCCCTGCTACTATCATATCACCGGCATTGACACGCTTAACCCAATCAGGTTCAAGCCCTTCCATGCAATTTTGCCCCAGTACATCTTTATCTGCACTTACTAAAAAACGAGCTGGAATAATAGCATCTGTATCTATATGTTCGCCAACTTTATGGACTTTACCCTTAAAATTCATAATATGTTCCTTTAATTATAAATAATTGCTACTCTGGACCGCAAACTTCACCAGCTATGGCAGAAGCTGCTGCCACCACCGGACTTGCTAAATAAATTTCTGAACTTAGGCTGCCCATTCGTCCCTTAAAGTTACGGTTGGTTGTTGCTACTGCACGCTCATTATCGCCTAATATACCCATATAGCCACCAAGACATGGTCCACAAGTGGGAGGACTAATAATACAACCAGCATCGGTAAATATGTCAAACAGCCCTTCTTTCATGGCACTTTTCCACACATTTGGAGTTGCTGGAATAATAATACAACGTACATTCTTGGCTACTTTTTGACCTTTCAGTACAAGAGCTGCATCGCGCATATCGCTAAGCCTGCCATTGGTACATGACCCAATAACAACCTGATTAATCGGTGTATTTTTAACCTCTGATACAGGCTTAACATTTTCTGGCAAATGTGGGCATGCCACAACTGGCTCTTGGTTGCTTATGTCAAAGCTAATTTCACTTTCGTATTCAGCACCTGCATCTGCTTTTAACTCTTGTTGATTTGGTCTGTTATGCGCATTTCCATAAGCAATGGTTTTGGCATCAGCAGCAAAAAGACCCACCTTGCCACCAGCCTCAATGGCCATATTGGCCATGGTTAAGCGACCATCAATTTCCATATTTTCAATAACTGCACCATCAAACTCCAAAGCCCTATACAATGCTCCGTCCACACCAATCTTACCAATAAGCATCAATATTAAATCTTTAGGACGTAACCATTTAGACATTGTCCCTTGATAGGAAACACGAATGGTTGGCGGAACCTTAAACCATGTTTCACCAAGAGCTAAACCACCAGCAATATCTGTTGAACCAAGACCAGTTGCAAAAGCTCCAAGGCCACCATAGGTACAAGTATGACTGTCAGCCCCAATTATCACATCACCAGGACCCACCAAACCAAGTTCTGGCAAGAGCGCGTGTTCAATACCACAATTGCCACCCTCATAATAGTGAGTCAGATTTTGTTCCTCGGCAAATTTGCGCGACACTAAGACTTGATTAGCAGATTCAATATCTTTTTGTGGTGTAAAATGGTCCATTACAAAAACAACTTTGTCTTTATCAAAAACCTGCTTTGCTCCCATACCCTCAAAGGATTTAATGGCAAGCGGAGCTGTAATATCATTGGCAAGCACAAGAGAGAGTTTGCAACGAATAATTTGACCTGTAGATGTAATAGTATCATCGGTATGTTTTTGTAATATTTTTTGAGCAAGAGTTAATGACATTTTTTATCCTTTCTTAATTGCATTCACTTTCTTTTTTAGCCAAACGATTTAAGGCATTTACATATGCCCTAGCACTGGCAAAGGTTACATCAGGATGCGCAGCACGACCAACAGCACAAATATTCTTTTCTGTATCACAAATGCGCACCGTTACTTCACCTTGAGCATCGGTGCCACCTGTTACAGCATTAACCATATATTGTTGTAGCTCAGGGTTTCTACCCACAAGCTGACTAATAATATTAAATAAAGCATCCACTGGACCAACACCAAAACAAGAGCCCTTCTTCTCCTCACCATCAACTTCCATGACCACAGCAGCAGTAGGCGGAATATCTTGAGTGGATGAGCTATTAATGCTAGCATGTTGCAAGCAATAGCGATCAGGGATGCGATAAATTTCTTCTAAAACAAGGGCCACCAAATCTTCATCATGTATGGTTTCTTTTTTATCGGCAAGATTTTTTACAGCACTAAATACTAAGTTTACTTGCTCTTCATTCAAGGTATAACCAAGGCTTTCAAGCTTTGACTTTACAGCATTTCGCCCCGAATGCTTACCAAGAACCAAGTCACTTTGAGCTCTACCTACTGACTCTGGAGTCATGATTTCATAAGTTTCACGATTCTTTAGCATACCATCTTGATGTATGCCAGATTCATGCGCAAAAGCATTACCACCAATAATAGCCTTATTGGCTGGAATGGGCTGACCTATTGTCATGGCTAGCATGCGGCAAGCCGGATAAAGTTGTTCTGTATTAATAGTATTAGTTAAACCGTAATAGTCATGGCGCACACGTAAAGCCATGGCCACTTCTTCAAGGGCCGCATTACCAGCACGCTCACCAATACCACCAAGAGTAACTTCTACTTGACGTGCACCTGCATGCACAGCAGCCAAAGTATTAGCCACAGCCACACCAAGGTCATTATGGCAATGCACACTAAAGATAGCCTTATCGCTATTGGGTACATTTTCAATAAGGTAACGAATAAGAGCGGCATACTCTTCTGGTTGAGCATACCCTACGGTATCAGGAATGTTAATGACCTTGGCTCCAGCTTTAATAACAGCTTCGGTTATGCGGCATAAAAAGTCCTTATCAGAGCGCGATGCATCCTCAGCAGAAAACTCAACATTACTGGTATAAGAGGCAGCACGACTAACACCATCTACAGCCATTTTTATAACAGCATCTGGTTCCTTACATAGCTTATATTTCATATGTAATGGTGATGTAGATACAAAAGTATGAATGCGTGGGTTTTCACCAAGTTTAATAGCTTCCCAGCAGCGATCAATATCTGCTGGCAAAGCCCTACAAAGCCCTGCCACTTCAGCTTCTCGAGTTTGCATAGCAATGGCTTGCACTGCCTCAAAATCACCTTGGCTTGCAGCAGGAAATCCTGCCTCCATTACATTAACACCCACAATTTCTAGCTGCCTTGCCAAGCGCAATTTTTCAGCTAAATTCATGGTCGCTCCTGGTGATTGTTCACCATCGCGAAGGGTTGTATCAAAAAAATACACTTGTTTATTCATAATATAATCTCCATGCAATATTTATTTGCATAATGGTCAGCCGTTATTCGGCGCAATGTGGGGGGATTTTTAAGGCTGACCGCTATGTCATTAATCACTATTAAGCGACAGACCACGCAGCAGTTCCCGATTGCGACGGGGTAAAATATAATAAGTATAACAAAGCCCAGCCACAATATACCCTAGCATTATCATAAAAAATAATATTTTGGGCTGCGAAGCTATAAGGGCAAAAAGCAAAATCACTGTTACCATAGAACTAAAAGGATGAGCTTTTACAAAGGCATATTCTTTAAATGAATAATAACGCACCCTGCTCACCATAAGCATGCCAAGGGCAAGGGTTAAACCAAGGGCAAGAGGTGGTATAACCACACTAATGCCAGCAGGGATGAAATTTGCAAAATACACAAAGCTTACGGCAGTACATCCAGCAGCAGGTGTAGGTAAACCAATAAAAAACTTTTTGTTAATAACAGCTGTGGACACATTAAAACGTGCTAAACGCAAAGCCCCACATACTGCAAAAATAAAACATATTGCCATACCCAAACGCCCAAAACTGTGTAAGTGCCAATGCCAAAGTAAGTTAGCAGGCGCTACACCAAAGGCAACCAGGTCGGATAATGAATCATATTGCACACCAAACTCACTGGCCGTGTTGGTTAGTCTGGCAATTTTACCATCCAAACCATCCATGAGCGCTGCAAAAATAATAGCCATACATGCATCCTCAAAGCGACCTTGTGAGGACCATATAATAGCCAAAAATCCTGCAAAAAAACTCAGGGTTGTAATGGTATTTGGGAGTAAATACACTCCCCTTGAGCGTTGTGTTTTATCTTTGGTCATATTTTTTTAGCCACAATACTTTGTCCAGCAAATACTTGCTCTCCAATGTTCACCGAAGGACTATATCCATCAGGTATATAAAGGTCAAGACGAGAACCAAAACGAATCATACCAAAACGCTCTCCGCGCTCTAATTTATCATTCACATCCACCCTACACACAATACGCCTAGCTATTAATCCTGCAATTTGTACCATGCTCCAATTATTACCAGCTGTATCTTTTAAGCTATATGCGCAGCGTTCATTATCTGTTGCAGCCTTATCAAATGATGCATTAAAAAACTTTCCTGCAAAATAACGGATGTCTTGAACTTCACCTTCAACTGGTGCACGGTTCACATGTACACTAAACACATTCATAAAAATACAAATGCACGTCAGTGGCACTCCACTTATGGGATCAGGGCGTGTATCTATGCGAATAACGCGTCCATCTGCGGGACTAACTGCAATATCCGCATCTCTTGGCACAACACGCTCAGGGTCACGAAAAAAATGACAAGAAAACCATGTTAAAATTAAAAATACTACTGCTAAAGGCCAACAACCTATTAATGAAAAAGTAAGAGCTGTTAAAGCACAAAGACCTATACTTGGTATGCCTTCAGGGGTTATGCCTATGGATGCTTTACGCATATTATCTCCTAGATAGAGTTTTAACTTTTACTCGGTCAAGCTTACTGATTAAATTATTTAAAAGCAAGTTTATAAATCGTACCTTTCTACTAGGTCATGCCAATCTGCTTGCATGCATTACTTTACAATTTGTTTTAGCTCGGCTGAAAGCTTACCATCACTATAACGCACAAGCACATAACCTCCAGCAGCAAAATTACCAGGGTTTATAATAGTAGTTTCTCCAATTTTATCTACACTCTTAGCTTCGTGAATATGACCGCATATACATATATTTGGCTGATTTTTTTCAATAAATTCTCGCACAGCTATAGAGCCAACGTGAACATTACCACCTATATCATCGCATAAAGTGTCCTTGGGTGGGTTGTGCGATATGAGTAAACTATTTTTCCAAGCATTAGCTTTTTGCCAGCATTCATCAAGCCAAGTTGCGAAAGTTTCTTCAGGAAATTCACTAGGCGTTGCAAAGGGTGTAATGGTAGATGCCCCCACCCCAAACATAACTAAATCTGGTGCTATTTCATGCACTTCTGTGTGTAGATTATATTTATTTTCTACTAACCAAGTGGTGGCTTCCATTTTATCCATATTCCCAATCTGAGCAAAAATGCGCTTATTATATTGTTGCATAGGCTCAATGACTTGTTTGACTTCGGCTATGCCACCAAAATTTGTCATATCACCCGTAATAATAATAGCTTGGGCTTGATTAATTTCTGGTATATATGCAAGCCCACTTGTATCATCGTGAATATCACCAAGGGCAATCCATAAAAAATCTTTTTTTTCACTATTACAACATGAGTTTGATGATGTATTTTGGCTTGGCATAATTATACTTCCTTGTTAGATATTTACTGCTATTATATAAAAATTTAAGACATCCAATACTTAATTAGATAAGCTTCATAAAATACTCATAGCATACTTTTGAACTCAATAAAAGAGGTGTCAATGCTCCTAAATAATAAAGATTTTTTGCGTAAAAAAATGTTGTCTAAACGTAAAAGCCAAAACCACGACATGGCAAAGGCTAAAAGTATTCAAGCCCAGAATATATTAATGGCTCAAGACTTTTGGCAAAACGCTCAAAGTGTTGCCCTATATATGCCAATTCAAGCTGAGCTTGATACAGCTTTACTCTTACAAAATGCATGGCTACATGAAAAAATCGTACTCTTGCCACGTTGCCAAGCACATGAAGTTGGGTTAATGGATTTTTTTCCCTGTACAGAATATTCTGACTTAGAAGCCGGAAAATATAATATTTTAGAGCCCAAAGCCAATATAGCACCCTGGCAACATAGCATTGACTTAATAGTTCTACCAGCTCTAGCTTTTGCAAAAAGTGGACACAGACTTGGATTTGGAGCAGGATATTATGACCGTTTTTTAATGTTAGGCAAAAACACCCTCAGTGTGGGTTTAGCTTTTACATGGCAAATCATTGACGATATATCCATCTGGAGTAGTTGGGATATGCAAGTAAATGTTATAGTTAATGAGGAAGGTATAATATGGATATAAGTTATATTCCCTTTAGTTTTCCCAATGTACCAAATGTGCATTGTCTGTTTCAGACCCGTGTGGGTGGGGTTTCCAATGGTGCATATGGTGGTGGCAATATTTCTTTTGCCACCGATGATGACCCCAGTCTAATTCTACAAAATAGAAAATGCTTACAAAAATGCATTGGGTATGATTTTAGTGAAGTTTTACAAGTACATGGGAATGACATTGTCTTTGATCCAAGCCCCATGCAGGCTGAGCAACAGCCCATACACAAAGCTGATGGACAAGCAACAAGCAAGGCTGGTTTAGCTTTAATGATCAAAACTGCTGATTGTCAGCCCATATTAATTAGCCATAACTTAGGCAAGCATATTATGGCTTTGCATGTTGGCTGGCGCGGAAATAAAAATGAATTTATTTTAACTGCTGTACAGGATTTTTGTGCAAAATATCAATTGCAAGCCGTAGATTTAATGGCTGTTCGCGGCCCAAGCCTTGGCCCACAAATGTCTGAATTTATAAACTTTAACACTGAATGGGGTCCAGATTTTAAGCCTTGGTTTTGCGAACAAAACATGGTCATGGATTTATGGAATTTAAGTAAGCATCAATTACAACAAGCCGGACTTTTAAACCATAATATCTTTGGCCTTGATATGTGCACTGCTACTATGAATGAACTTTTCTTCTCCTATCGCAAAGAAAAACTTTCTGGCCGGCAAGCAAGTCTTATTTGGATTGAAAGCACTTAGCCTTATTAAAATAATGAGTCGAACATGAAAAACACGTTTCCACGTATTTTTCAAAAAGGCACGCTGGCTCC
>CAYJLD010000005.1:0-45669 GCA_964371195.1 uncultured Desulfovibrionaceae bacterium
TTTATTACTATTTTCCAATAAAATTATAATATTTTAGAATGTTATTATATTTCAGCGTCGACTATTTATCTTTTCTTGTGAAATATTTATTTGCTACATAGACTATTATTTATTTTTTCTTAGTAGCTAATTCAAAAACTGTTCTAAACAACTCTAAGGGCAATGCCCCTCGAACTATAGCATTGTTTACTAAAAAATATGGTGTACCTTCTATGTCTAATTTTTTTGCGTCCGCTAAATCTTGCTCTAAAATTTGTTTAGTTTTCTTACCCTTGGCATCACGTGCAAGTTTAACAACATCCAAACCAAGCTTACTTGCTTCTTCCTTAAGAAAAGTTTCGCCCTTTTCAAGCAGTTCATCTCTTTTTTCAAAACAAGCATCGTACAAATCCCATGCTTTTTCATGAGACTGAAAACCTGCTGCAATAACATATTCAGATGCTAAAATTGATGTCGGACCACCACTAAGTGGCGTATGCTTAAATATCAACCTTACATTATCACCATATGATTGCATAATTTTTTTTAAGTTTGCAGCTGCTTGGGCGCAATAAGGACAGGTAAAATCAGAAAACTCAATTACTGTTATGGGCGCATTTTTGGGTCCACGAATAGGTCTATCATCAAGAGCTACCTCTTTTGCAACCTTCATCTCTTCTCGCCATTGAGCTTCAAGATTGCGCTTTCTGCGTTTAGTCGATCCTTCTTGTGCTATATCAAGCACAAGCTCACTATTTTCCCTAAGCACATTTATTATCAAATCTGGACGTTCAGAAAAAATTCTTTGTAAAGCTTTTATTAGATCTTGATCATTCATGTTTTGGGCTGCATGGGCTTGCGTAATAAAAGCAAATGAACAAATTATAATTAACATCAAAATATTTCGCATTTTTATCACCTTACTTGCATGGTTTATGGTTTTACTTAACATTATATTAGTCGGTACTGAAAAACGCGTTTCACGCATTTTTCTAAAAAGGCACGCTCGCTCCAAATATCGCTTTGCGAACGCCAGAAGTTAATTCTGGCTTATTTTGCGCCGCCACTCAAAAAAAGGCCCTTTGAGCTTCAAAAATTGCCAGAAATTCGCATTCCATGCTCTTATTTCTGGTAATTTTTTATTACTATTTTCCAATAAAATTATACTATTTTAGAATGTTATTATATTTTCAGCGTCGACTAATTAGTTTATTATAGCTTGAGATAACACAATATAATTGTTTTAAGAAGTGTTTGCACTAAGCATAGCTTTGGTTAAATGCTAAAATTAATCAAGCTTACAGCAAAGTTTATTTTCCTAGTCTAAATTTGAAAAGCATATCAATTAAGCCAATTATCAGCACTCAACATGTAGATGCTTTATAATAACATTTCTTACGTATAATATGTAAACAACAAGTAATCAAGTTTACCCCTTGTACCATGCAAAACTTGTCAATTCTATAAATTATTTGGGTTTCATTCAATTTCAAAGAATGACCAACAACCTTTATATTAATCTCAGGGAAACTTTATTTAACAAATTGCACTTGCTATTTATCAATTTACTAAAATCAAAGCTTACTATTTTCTATTAATTTAAAGTAATTTTTTTATTTTTTAATGTAAAGATTTTTATCACATTTTACTTTAATTTTTACTTAATCTTTTACTTTATTTTTTGATTAATTCACATTTGCTTATTGACCAAATTTATGAGCTAACATATACATAAATTTAAGAGTGAACAAATTTGTTTCATGTGAAACATTAAATTTGCCTATCAAAGGAGTCTTTCGTGGCCAGAATTATTGCTATAGCAAATCAAAAAGGCGGTGTTGGCAAGACAACTACCGCGATAAATCTCGCAGCATCTTTAGCTGTTATGGAAAAAAAAGTTCTTGTGCTTGATTGTGACCCACAAGCAAATTGCACTAGTGGTCTTGGCATAACTCATGAAATGATTAAAGGCAGTGTGTATTCAGCAATTTATGATCCAAAGAATGCACTTGATTATGTTTTACCTACAATTTCAAAATTTTTACATATTTTGCCTGCAACAACTGACCTAGTAGCTATTGAACTTGAACTTGTAGATAAAATGGGTCGTGAATATTTTTTAAGTGAATGCATACAAGAACTAGATGATCACTTTGAATACATAATAATTGACTGCCCTCCATCACTTGGGCTTATAACTTTAAATGCATTATGCGCCGCAAAAGAAGTGCTCGTTCCATTGCAATGCGAATTTTTTGCCCTCGAAGGAATAGTTAAACTTTTGCAAACCTATGAACAAGTCAAAAAACGCCTTAACCCAAAATTGTCCTTGCTAGGCGTTGTTTTAACAATGCATGACAAACGCAATAGACTTGCGCGAGAAGTAAAACATGAAGTTAGACGTTGCTTTCCTGACCAACTTTTTGAAACTGTAATACCTCGTAATGTAAGACTTTCAGAAGCACCAAGCCATGGTAAGTCTATAATTCATTATGACATCAAATCTATGGGTGCCGATGCTTACCTTGGTCTTGCAAAAGAGGTTGTACTTAGGCGCAACCAAGTTTAGCTAATAAAAATTCAGATGACTTTTAGTTAGTTTTTTGGTGAACATTCAAAAACAACTTTACGATGAAAATGTTTTTTGCGAACTGTTGCTCCACAACGACATAAAAAAACAAGCAAACCACCAATGTTTGCATTGGTTAGATGAAATGGATGATTAACGTCATTTTCCCAGTCATCAGTTGATGCAGCACATACATCGCAATGTACATGGCCTTCGTATGGGTAGGTAAAGTCCCAATAAGTTTTTAATTCTTCGAGTGAATCTAGTGGTTGAGGTAAGTCAAATGGATCTTCTTGATTGGTTAGTTTTTTAGAGGCCTTCTCTACATGGGCGCTAACAATTTCCCATAATTCCATGGATAGTTGAACAGCTTGACAGTGACCATTTTGATTTACCAAATATAAAATTGGATTTTCCTTATTATTATTTGACATATAAACTCCTATAATTAAGCGTGAGGTATTATGAGCAACACACAAAGAATGGGCAGAGGCCTTGAAGCACTATGGGGTGGAACGGAGCCTCTAAAAGAAAATAATAGTTTACCAACAACGTTGGACTTAAATACAATTTTTCCTAACCCAAATCAACCAAGAAAGTTCTTCGCAGCCGAAGCATTGGAAGAGCTTGCACAATCAATCAAAGAACAAGGTATTATTCAACCTTTGTTAGTTAGGCCTATGAATGATGGAAATGGCTATGAACTGGTTGCTGGTGAGCGCCGATTTAGGGCTGCCAAAATTGCTGGCTTAACCGAGGTACCTGTATATGTAAGAAACTTTGAAGATAGCGAAGTCATGGCTGCTGCTTTGATAGAGAACATTCAACGAGAAAACTTAAGCCCCATGGAAGAAGCATTTGCTCTTAAAAATTTAATCGAAGAATGTGGAATTACTCAAGAAGAACTTGCTAGTAAACTAGGTAAAAGTAGATCAACTATTACCAACTCTATGCGCTTATTACAGCTACCTGCTGCTGCCCAAGAAGATGTGCAAAGTGGCATACTCAGCGCTGGTCACGCCAGAGCAATTTTAAGTCTAGCCCCCAATATAGATGCGCAAGAAAAACTTAGACTAAGCATTATAAGTTTAAAACTCTCTGTTCGAGACACAGAGGCAGCAGCACTGTGTTATAAAGATAAGTCTTGCTTTCCATGGGATGAAACCAGTGAAGATGTACAAGATGAAAAAATCTTATTAGATGAAAAAACAAATTCAAACAGAAGAGTGAAAAGTCCTTATTTACAAGAGTTACAAAAAGAAATTAAAAATAAAATTGAGCTTAAAACATCCATAAGTGGAGACCAAGAAAGAGGCAGATTGACACTAACTTACACTTCAACTCAAGAGCTCAATAAAATTTTACAATTTCTAGGCATTGAAGTAAATTAATTATATTTTAGTTGAACATTAACAACAGATACACAGGTTTGCCAAAAAAAATCTTACTTCAAACACTCCTGGGGGCGCCAGAAATAAATTCTAGCTTTTTGCGGGAGTAAAATTTTAATATATTTATTTTTTAGTTCATGGAGTTATTTTGTTTTTTATGTTCAGCTACCATAACCTTAAACCAGTGGCAAGAGGTTAAAGGCATTAAAGTTAGTGTTATTATTACATCAGCTAGTGCAAACCTATTAAAGAGTGTTGATAAACTTTACTGTAAATGCCTAAGCTAATGTTTCACGCGAAACATTAGCTTAGGCATTTTTTTTAATGACACAAGCATACATACCATCTAGCCATGGATGCTCATGGGGGGTCTGCCAGCTAAAGACGACTTCACTTTTTGGATTTTTCAAAACAAAATCATCAATCAAAAGATCATTTTCAGAAGGATTAAGAGTGCAAGTAAGGTATATAATATACCTATCGGAACTAAGAATATTAAAAGAGTTTTGTAATATATTTTTTTGTAATGAAACTAATTTTTTTAAATCCTTAACTGTACGATGAAAGGAAATATCTGGTCTCCTAGATAAAGTACCAAGACCTGAGCATGGGACATCTAACAAAATATTGCCATTGAAATTTTTTAAACTTGAATTAGTGGCGGACATTTGAAGCAAAAATGGTTTTGCAAAATTCAATCTATTTAAAGTTAGTTCAAACTGCATTAGCCGCTGCCAAGAAGTATCACTAGCTAAAATAATGTTTACACCCTGCTCTATCAATATCAAACTTTTACCACCCTGCCCTGCACAAGCATCCCAAAAAGAAAATTCTTTTAACTGTGGTACAGATTGAAAACAGTTAAACATAGCCTCTTGCGAACCAGCGCTTTGCCAAGAAAAAGCTCCATCTTCATGTAAAAAGCTTAAACTATGGGTTAAACAATGGGAGGGAATTTTACCATCTAGACAAACAAAACCACTAAATCCAACGCATGAAAAATTATCAAGAGAAGTAAAAAAACTCTTTAAATCATCAAAAAGCTCATGGTAAGGATTTAAGCGAATACACACTTTAGGTCTTTGCAGCGAGCGCATAAGTAGCGAATGAGAGTTATCAATCCCATAAGCATCTAAAAATAAATCATACATCCACTTGGGCTTAGAATAAAAATCATACGCATTTGAAAAAAAAGAAAACTCGTGCGGAGACTGTTCTAATCGTAGCAAAGATCTAAGAACAGCATTACAAAGTTTTGATAACTTTAAGCCAAGTTTTTGCTTAGTGAAAGAAACTGCCCAGTCTACGGTGGCATAGTGTGGCACTTTGGTTAAAAATAGCAATGAATATGCAGACACACCAAGAGTTAATTGCAAAACCTTGGGTAAGCCAGCTCTATTACGAAGAAGTGTATCAAGTACACTATTGATACGAAGTGCATAACGTGAATAACCATAAACAAGCTCTGTGCACAAAGCGCTATCTTGAGGTGTAAGCTTATGAGAAATTAGACCACTATCTAGAGCTTGTTGAAGGGGTACAGAGTTAAAGGATTGCTGTAAAATAAGAATAGAAAGACTACGAGCATCAAGAAAGCTTTTATTTTTTTTCATAACACTACGTAGGTTTTTTAACAAAAATATTTAGCGAACTTACAAGAAGTTCAATACTTACTGATGTATCAATACAAGGGCCACAAGGTCTTTCATTAATAATACCAAATACAGGTAAAGGATGTGTATCTTGAATGCCAGAGGTAAGATCTCGTTCACAGGCTACAGCTAAAATTAAATGGGGTTTGGTATTGACTACAATGCGCCTAGCTATAGTGCCACCAGTTGCAATAACTAAGGTAAACCCCCAGGTATCGCGTAAGGTTAAGAGCTCACCGATACGGCAATTGCCGCATCGTTGACAATGGTCAATGCTATACGTTAAGCGAAACTTGCATTGGGAGTTTTGGATACAATGGGGTAACAAAACAAGTAAGTCGGAACCATTTACTTTAAGATTGGCTCCTAGAACCATTTCATTATTAACTTTAACAAAAGAAAGTCTAATATCTCTACGTGAAAGCCCAAGACAGCGCCCTACAATCTCCATAAGTGGAAAGATCAACTTGACAATAATATTACGCAAAAAACTTATGCCAAAAACAAATTTTCCGGTATAAACATGATAGGATAAGGATACGCATGCCCACAAAAGGCTTAAAACTAGAAAAAAACTAATACCACCTAAAAAAAATGGTAAAGCTGGATGAATAGCTGAAAAACCAATGTATGGAATAAACCAAGCAAGCACAATAACAAGCCCAAGCAAGAAACAAGACCCACACATAAGTCCTATAAAAAGCCTTTTACCAATTCCACCGTAATTGGTGCGAGGCAAAGAAGCGGGATTTTTATTCCATTTAAACATTATGTAAAACCTAAGTATATGCTAAAAAACCGAGCTCCGGGCCAAAGTAGCCACGAGCGAAGTCTGAAGCAAGCATAAGAGCTTTGTTAGAAGGTTTTACACTTTGAATAATATAAAATTTATCTTGGGTAGAAATAGCTAGAACATCCTTTTCTAATCTCCAAAGTTGGCCGGGCAAAATTTCTTTATGACTATCTGGCAAAAAATGCACACATTCGGCTAGTGGAGGGCCTACAGTACCCGGTGTGAGCTTAAGTGTGATTTCTTCTTTTTCTGGCCTTAAAATAGAAATGTGAGCACCTGGCCAAGGAGTAACACCTCTAATATGTGCATGAACAGACAATGCAGGTTTATGCCAATCGATAACACCATCATGCTTAGAAAGTTTAGCTGCATAAGTTGCGAGTTCGTGGTTTTGAGGTGTTGGAGTTATTTTTTCACAAATAAATTTTTTAAGAACGGATATTAGAAGACTAGAACCAATTTGTGCTAATTCATCATGTAAGGATGAAGAAGTATGATTTCCAATACTAACACTTTGCATGGCATATACAGGACCTGTGTCTAAGCTTGCTTCCATATGCATTATACTAACACCACTTTCAGCTTGACCGTCCATAATAGCTCTTTGAATAGGTGCAGCTCCCCTGTAAAGTGGTAAAAGTGACGCATGAACATTTAGAGGTGCGATGACAGGAATATCTAATACTGATTGTGGCAAAATTAGTCCATAGGCAGCAACAACCAAAACATCAGGTTTTAACATGCGCAAAGTATCAATGTCTTGCGGTTTTTTGAAATTAATAGGCTGTAAAACAGGAATATTAAGGTGTAAAGAGGCCTGCTTAACAGCAGAAAAAACAAGCTTTTTACCACGCCCAGCCGGTCTATCAGGCTGACAATAAACTGCCGCAACTTCGCAATCAGACCAGCAACATAATTGCTTCAAAATATGCGCAGCAAAGTCAGGAGTGCCCATAAAAACAATTTTCAATGGATTTGGCATAACATGCTCATGATTAAAAATTAAGAATTGCGCTTAGCTAGCTTTTTAACCTTAGTATCAAAAAGTGTTCGTCGTAGTCGGCCAATATGATCTATAAAGAGTTTGCCTTCAAGGTGATCAAATTCATGCTGAACTACAATTGCTGCAAATCCGTCCCAATCAAATTCAACGCTATTTCCATCTAAATCTAAGGCCTTAACTAAAACCCTTTCATGGCGATTAACATCGGCTCTATAATCATAAGGCACGGAAAGACATCCCTCCATGGGACTTAAAACCTGTTCACCATGCAGGGTAATTTCAGGGTTGACGAGAACATGTAGTTGATTTTGCTCATCTGGGCCACTAAAATCTAAAACAATTAATCTTAAAAACTCACCAACTTGAGGTGCAGCTAAACCAACACCACGCGAAGCATACATAGTTTCAATCATATCATCTGCTAAGCTTTTGATGCTAGGAGTTATTTCATCAATTGGTACTGATTTATTTCTTAGCCGTTCATCGGGGTACTTTAAAATATCTAATATAGCCATAAAAACACATCAAGCCTAATTGCTTTGTTCCCTAAGCTTTAAACCTAGATCGCGTAATTGACGTGAAGACACAGGGCCTGGAGCATTTGTAAGTAAACATGTTGCCTTCTGAGTTTTTGGGAAAGCAATAACATCACGTATGCTTGGAACATTGCAAAGCAACATAACTAATCTATCAAGCCCAAAGGCAATACCACCATGGGGAGGTGCTCCATGTTCTAAAGCATTGAGCAAGAAGCCAAACTGCTCTTCGGCATCCTCATCACTAAAACCTAAAGCCTTAAACATAGCTTTTTGCACTTCTGCGGAGTGAATGCGTATGGAACCACCACCAACTTCACTACCATTTAATACCATATCATAAGCCCTAGCCCTTGCTTGGCTAGGGTCAGATTGCATAAGTTCCATATGCCCATGAGCTGGGGATGTAAAAGGATGATGGCATGCAACATACCGATTTTCGTCAGCATCATATTCATAAAGAGGGAAATCAGTAACCCATAAAAAATTAAAGAGAGATTCATCAATTAAATTGAGATGATGAGCAAGGTGAACTCGCAAGTTACCAAGAGCCGCATTGACCATAGAGCTTTCACCAGCCTGAAAGAAAACAATATCGCCAACCTCTAAGCCTAAGGCGCTGGCAATGCCATCACGCTCATCTTGAGACAAAAACTTAGCAATAGGAGATTGCCACTCATTTTCACGAATTTTAATCCAGGCTAGACCTTGCGCTCCATAAATTTTTACAAATTCGGTGAAATCATCAATGTCTTTTCTACTCATGCTCTCACCACCTGGAACACGCATAGCCTTAACCAATTGCGCCGCAGCAAATAACTTAAAACCAGAACCACGAACTATAGATGTAACATCGACTAGTTCTAAGTCAAAACGAGTATCAGGCTTATCAACACCATACTTTAACATGGCATCATCATAAGACATGCGGTTAAATGGAACTGGTATATCAATATTTTTGACATCTTTAAAAACCTTGGCCATAAGCCCTTCAGCCATACTCATAATTTGATCTTCATCCACAAAACTCATTTCAATATCAATTTGAGTAAACTCAGGCTGTCTGTCAGCTCGTAAATCTTCATCTCTAAAGCAACGTACAATTTGAAAATAACGATCCATACCAGAGACCATAAGTAATTGCTTAAACAGCTGTGGCGATTGAGGCAAAGCAAAACACTGGCCATTATTAACTCGGCTAGGCACTAAAAAATCACGAGCACCTTCAGGGGTTGAACGAGTTAAAATAGGAGTTTCAATTTCTAAAAATTTTAGCTCATCTAAGTAATTGCGAACTGACTTGGCAACGTCATGACGAACTTTAAAGTTTTGAGCCATGCGCGGACGTCGTAAATCTAAATAGCGCCACTGCAAGCGTAAGTTTTCGCCAGCTTCGCAACGATCTTCAATTGGAAAAGCAGGGGTTTTAGAAGTATTTAAAAGCTTCCACTCATGTACGACAACCTCAATTTCGCCTGTTTGCATATAGGCATTGGTCATACCTTCTGGACGTGGACGTACAATTCCCTTAATAGCAAAGACATATTCAGCACGTAAAATATGGGCATTCTCGTGAGCTTTCGGAGCAATTTCAGGACTAAAAACTACTTGAGTTAGGCCATAACGATCTCGCATATCGACAAATATTAACCCACCATGATCACGTCGATATTGGGCCCAGCCCATAAGGCAAACTTCTTGGCCATTATCCTTAAGACTTAAAGCAGAACAATCATGAGTACGCATCCAATCGTCTAAACTTTGGATAAATTCTTGATGCTCTAGTTGTACGTTTAAGTTTTGTTCTACATTACTCATTTTAAAATCCTATATATATTATAAATATTTATCAAAAAAGGGTTTAAGCTCTGTAAGGCTTACAAGGTTTTGTTCGCCATTATCCATGTTTTTAACTGTTACACTATTTGACTTACACTCATCCTCGCCAAGTATCAAAACAAATCTAGCCATTGATTTATCTGCTTGGCGCATTTGACTCTTAAAACTTGCAGGGTTATGAGTCATATCCCCACAAAAGCCATGTTTACGCAAATTAAAAGCTGTATCAAATGCAAGCTTCAAAGCTTCATTACCCATATGGACTACATAAAAAAATGGACGATTAACAGCTGGCTTATTCATAAGCATGGCCAAGCGTTCCATACCGCAAGCAAAGCCCAGTCCAGGTACGTCGTTACCACCCAATTGCTTTACAAGACCATCATAGCGGCCTCCACCGGCTATGGAGGATTGTGAGCCAACAGATTGAGACACAACTTCAAAAGTTGTACGAGAGTAATAGTCTAAACCTCGTACCAAACGCGCATTGCGAACAAACTGAACATTTGCTGTATTTAACAAGGTTAAAACCAATGCAAAGTGTTCAGCACAGTCAGGGCAAACGTTTTCATCAATACGTGGAGCATGCTCTGTTAACTCTTTACAAGTTGGTACTTTACAGTCAAGAACACGCAAAGGATTTGTATCAATACGCCTTAAACAATCTGCACAAAGCTTTGAGCTATCAAGCCCATGCAAGTATGTAGAAAGTGTCTTGCGAAATTGCGGTCTGCATTGCGCACAACCAAGAGTATTTATTTGCAGCTCAATTGCACCTACTTCCAACTCAGTTAAAAATTGCATAAGCATAACAATAAGTTCTGCATCAGTATGGGCAGCACTTGAACCTAAGCATTCGCAGTTTAATTGATGGAATTGGCGCATACGTCCTTTTTGCGGACGTTCATAGCGAAACATTGGGCCATATGTAAAATACTTATTAACACTATCGGCACTGAGTTTTGCTTGAATATAAGAACGCATAACCCCAGCTGTAGCTTCAGGGCGAAGGGTTAAGGAACGATTCTTACGATCTGCAAAGGTATACATTTCCTTTTGCACAACATCAGTTTCTGTACCAATAGAGCGACAAAATAAATCTGTATACTCTACTATAGGTGTACGAAGTTCTCCATAACCAAAACGCGCAAAAACATTTCTAGCTAGGTTCTCCATATGTGTATAAAGTTCACTTTGTGGGGGGAAAAGGTCAGCAAAACCTTTAATGCTTTGAACAGTCATCATTAAGCCTTAAATATATAAATATTAAATTTAATAAATTCTACAAACTAACATCCGCAACACTTAGCCGAGGCACAAGGTACAGGGTAGTCGCCACTAAAGCAAGCCGTACAGTAATGTTTTTCCTGACTTACTGAGCGTAGCAAGCCTTCAAGGGATAAATAATGAAGTGAATCCACATCTAATAAATTTTTAATCCCCTCAATACTATCAAATTTATTGGCCACAAGTTCGCCTTTTGAAGAAAAATTAATTCCATAAAAACAAGGAAAACGCACAGGTGGTGATGCAATACGAATATGTACTTCCTTAACTCCAAGTTCGCGAAGCTTTTTTACCCTTGTCATCATAGTGGTTCCACGCACAATGGAGTCATCAACAATGCAAATACGCTTACCTTCTATCATAGGTAAAACAGGGTTGATCTTCATACGCACGCCAAAGTTACGCATACTTTGAGTAGGTTGAATAAATGTTCGCCCTACATAGTGATTACGAATCATGGCATGCTCATAGGGTAGCTCTGCACATTGTGCAAAGCCCACAGCAGGATAAACACCAGAATCTGGGAAGGGCATAACAAAGTCAACATCAGGGGTTGACTCATGGGCAAGTTGCCATCCCATACGCTTGCGACATAGGTAAACTTGCTCATCAAAAATAAAGGAATCTGGGCGAGCAAAGTATACCAATTCAAAAATACATTGTTTTGGATTGCTTGGATTTAATTGACCTTCTGTTTGTAAGCTAAAGCTTTTAACATGGCCATTTTCTACTACAAGCATTTCACCAGGTTCAACAGAACGAATATATTCAGCTTCTAAAAGATCTAGAGCACAAGTTTCTGATGCAAAAATAATACTTTCGTCTAGCTTTCCCATGCAAAGGGGGTGAAAACCATGCGGATCACGCAAAGCTATCATTTTATTGCCCACCAAAACCAATAAACAGTAAGCACCTCGAACCTGAGCACAAACATGGATTAAAGCATCTTCAAGACTCATGCTGCACATGGCCCTAACCAGTAAGTGCACAAAAATTTCTGAATCATTGGTGGTATGAAAAATAGCTCCACCTTCTTCAAGTGTTGAGCGTAATTCTTGGGTATTAACAAGATTTCCATTGTGCGCAAGAGCTATATCCAAGTCTTTAAAATGGGCAACAAAGGGTTGAGCATTACGCAAAAATGATGCACCGGTGGTGGAGTACCGAACATGCCCTATGGCAGTATCACCCTTAAGCTGAACAAAGCTCTCCTCAGAAAAAACATCGGGCACAAGACCCATGCCGCGATGCTCATGAAGCTGCTCGCCGCACCAAGACACAATGCCAGCACTTTCTTGACCCCGATGTTGTTGAGCATAGAGCCCAAAGTAAGTCATACGTGCTGCTTCTGGGTGCTTTGAAATTCCTAAAAGACCACATTCATGACGTATCATTTTTTACCTCAAGGGATATACCCGTTATTTTTTTGCTAAGTTAATTAAATGTGCTAAGCGACTTTCAACTACCAATGGGTTTGGATAAAATTCCTTTGATTGCTCAAAAAGGGTACGCGCCATAGCATAATCTTCTTCTTGCTCAGCTATATCTCCTAGCAAAAAAGTAGCTTGTCCACGGGTTAATGGATATATATCCATTTCGAGAACTTGTGTTGCAAGGTCTTTTGCCTCTTGCAATGCTCCTCGTTCTGCTTTTAGATCTGCTAGCTCATAAAGACAAATGGCACTTTCTTGAGGTGATATTTCCAAACCAAGACAATTATACAAAGCATTTTCTGCTGCTTCAAACTGACCAGTATGAAGATATATTTCAATAGTATGCATTGTGGCATTATAAATATCTTTTGTGCTTAAGTCACTAAGCCCAAGATAAGTTGTCCAAGTATCAATAGCTGTATCAAAATCTTTAACTTCAACCAAGAGCTGAGCTAAATCATATAAAACAAGTTTCTTTCTTTGTTCATCATCCAAAAACTCTTGTAGCATATTATCATAATACAAGCGCACAATTTCTGCATGCGCACCTGTATGTTCAGATAATGCTATGAGGGCTTGCCAAGCTTCCCACCGCTTATCTGCATTTTCTTCAACATTCAAATATCGTTCAAGTAAACGCTCTGCATAAAGCCATTCCCTAGACTCCATGGCAGATTTAGCCTCTACAAGATCGTCAACCTTCGTTTCAACAAAGTCACAAGCATTAAGAAAACCTAAAAACAACAGTATAGCAAATAATCTTATAAGCACTTAGCTTTGCTCTCCCTGCTGCTCACCAGAGTTCACTTGCCCGTCTTCGTCAACTGATTCATTAGCATGAGTAGCCTGTGTAGTATCTACATTAACAATTTCTTCATCACGCTCGCGTGCGCTTTGTCCGCCCTCATCAACACGGTCAAAGCCCACAACTCTTGCACCTTCATCTAGGCGCACAAGCATAACACCCATGGTAGCGCGCCCCTTACTACGCACATCATCAACACCAATGCGCACAATTTTATTGGCAGAGGTAAGCAGAACCAAGCCATCCTCATCATGTACAGGCATGGCTCCAACTACTTGTCCAGTCTTAGGAGAAACCTTGAAGTTAATTATACCCTTACCACCTCGCGATTGTAGTCTGTATAATTCAACACTGGTGCGCTTACCATATCCATTGCTAGAAATAGACATAATTTCAGTTGTTTGGTCGTCTGGCTTTAAAATTACACAGGCAACAACGAGGTCATCTCGGCGTAAGGCAACACCCTTAACACCAGTTGCTGTACGACCCATAGGGCGAACATCCATACCTGAAAAACGAATAGCAAAGCCATGAGCCGTGGCAAGAGCAATATGGCTATCTTCACGTACAGGACGAACTACTACCAGCTCATCATCATCTCGTAAACCAACAGCCATAAGCCCAGTTTTGCGGCACTTTGCATAAAGTGAAGCAGAAGAGCGCTTAACCATGCCCCTACGTGTCACAAATAGGAAATATTTATCTTCTGCAAATTCGCGAACAGCAAGAACTGTTGTGACCCATTCATTTTCTTCCAAGGGTAATAGATTTGCTATATGCATACCCTTAGCAGTACGGCTACCTTCTGGAACTTGATGCACCTTAAGTTGATGCATACGTCCTTTATTTGTAAATAGCAATAAATACTGATGATTTGTAGTAGTTAAAAATTCTTGTACATAATCATCCTCAGACATATTTAGAGCAGCAATACCCTTACCACCTCTACGTTGCTGTTGATAGTGATCTAAGGTTGTACGCTTCATATAACCACGGCGTGAAAGAGTAATAACCACTTCCTCATCAGGAATAAGGTCTTCAATATCAATACCGGTTAATTCATCAGTTAAAATTTCAGTGCGTCTTTTAGTGGCAAATGTATCACGAATATAGGTAATCTCATCATTTAAAACCTTGCGTAACACATCTACATTACCCAGAATAGACTTATAATATTCAATTTTTTCTAATAATTCTTTGTATTCGGCTAAAAGTTCTTCACGTTGTAAGCCTGTTAGCCTTTGTAAGCGCATTTCCAATATAGCTTTAGCTTGAGCTTCACTTAATCCAAAACGCTGCATAAGGCGCGCTCTGGCTTCGTCCGGAGTAGCTGAAGCACGGATTAAAGCCACAATTTCATCAATGTTGTCTAATGCTATGCGTAAGCCTTCTAAAATATGCGCTCTAGCTTCTGCCTTTTTAAGATCAAAACGCGTACGCCTAATAACAACATCACGCCTATGTTCAATAAAGCAACGCAAGGCTGTTTTTAGATTAAGGAGTTGCGGTCTATTATCCACAACCGCAAGCATATTAATACCAAAACTGCTCTCAAGCGGAGTATATTTATACAATGAATTAACAACAATATCAGGTATAATACCGCGTTTTAATTCAACAACAATACGAATACCCTTGCGATCTGATTCATCTCTTAAATCCGCAATGCCGTCAATCTTACGCTCATGCACAAGAGCTGCTATTTTTTCTACCAAGCTTGATTTATTAAGACCATAAGGTATTTCACGGATAATAATTGATTGCATACCTTTTTTACGGTCTTCAATTTCCACACGTCCGCGCATTTTAACAGTACCGCGGCCAGTGTGATATGCATCATACAAACCTTGTCCTGCATAAACAAAGCCATAAGTGGGAAAGTCAGGACCTTTAACATATTGCATTAGGTCTTGGATTGAACAATCAGAGTTTTCTAACAAGTGAAGTAGGGCATCACAAAGCTCGCCAAGATTATGTGGCGGAATATTTGTGGCCATACCAACAGCAATACCTGATGAACCGTTTAATAATAAATTTGGTACCTTAGTTGGTAGAACAGAAGGTTCATCCAAAGTATTGTCATAATTAGGTCGAAAATCTACTGTTTCCTTATCAAGGTCAGCTAGAAATTCACCTGCCAAACGCGACATACGAGCTTCTGTATAACGCATGGCTGCTGCGGCATCGCCATCAATGGAACCAAAGTTACCTTGACCATCAATTAGCGGATTACGCATGGAAAATTCTTGAGCCATGCGCACTAATGCATCATAAACAGCTGAGTCACCATGAGGGTGATATTTACCAATTACGTCACCAACTATGCGCGCACTTTTTTTATGTGGGCGATTGTAAGTATTACTAAGCTCTGATTGAGCAAATAAAATACGTCTATGTACTGGTTTTAAGCCATCGCGTGCATCTGGTATGGCACGCCCAATTATAACTGATAGAGAATATTCAAGATACGACTTGCGCATCTCCTTCTCTATGCTAATTTTTGCTTGTTCAGACACTTAGGCCTCACTTTCTACTTATAATTTTACTATATATCTAAATCTTGTACACTTAGTGCATTGCGTTCAATAAATTCACGTCGTGATTCAACTTTATCGCCCATAAGTTTTTCAAACGTATCCGAGGCATCTTCAGCATCATCAATGGAAACTTGCAGTAAGGTTCTGTTTTCTGGATTCATTGTTGTAACCCATAATTGTTCAGGGTTCATTTCACCAAGGCCTTTATAACGCTGAATATTTATACCTCGTCTTGCTTCATCAAGGGTAGTATTTAATAGGCTAAATACTGTATCACAAGGACGTTTTTCTGTTTTTGTTTCAAGAGTAAAGCTTAGTCCACCATATTCTGAACGAATTTCAGACATAAGGCTCCAACCTTGCTTGTAAATTCTTGAGCTAAAAAACTCTATTCCTCTACGTATACGTCGGCCTTCAAAATCTTCAAAAACCACAAAAATACGTTCTCCGCCATCAAAATCCATTTCTCTTTCTATGAATAATGAATAACCTTTCTCAGCTAACCATTTTACTAAATTTTCATCAACTTTGTCTGCTAAACCGTTAGTAAAGTCTTCAGGTGTTATACAATTTTCATATTCAAGCAAAGCTAAAAACAATTGGCGTAAAACGCCACTATTTTCTGCATCATTAACCCTTTGCTTTAATTTTTCAATATTATGCATAAGGCTAATTAATTTTTCACCACTATAACTATTCCCATTGGCTGCTATAGCACTTACATCTTCACTAACTCTTTTTAATAAAAATTCATTTAGTTCTTGATCATCTTTGATGAATTTTTCTAAGCGCGAATTATGTACACGATATAATGGTGGTTGTGCTATATACACATAACCTTGCTCTATCATTTCTTGATATTGACGGAAGAAGAAAGTTAAAAGTAAAGTTCTAATATGTGCTCCATCCACATCGGCATCGGTCATAATAACAATTTTATGATAACGCAATCTATTTAAATCTGTGTCATCCTTACCAATACCCGCACCCATAGCCGTAATTAGGGCTTTAACTTCTTTATTAGCAAGCATTTTATCAAAACGTGTACGTTCAATATTTAATATTTTTCCACGTAATGGCAATATGGCTTGATTGCCTGGGTTACGACCTTGTTTTGCTGAACCTCCTGCTGAGTCACCCTCAACAATAAACAATTCTGATTCAGCTGGATCTTTACTTTGACAATCAGCAAGTTTTCCAGGAAGAGAATTATCAGATAGAGCGCCTTTGCGTCTTACCAATTCTCTAGCTCTTCTTGCTGCATCTCTAGCTCTTGCTGCATCAACAGCTTTTTCAATGATTAAGCGTATATCCTTAGGACTTTCTTCAAAGTAAACTGTTAATTTATCATAAACTAATGTAGCTACAATACCAGCTATTTCACCATTACCAAGTTTAGTTTTAGTCTGACCCTCAAATTGTGGATCAGGTAATTTTACACTTATAACGGCTGTTAAACCTTCACGTACATCATCGCCTGAAAGGCTAGTACCTTTTAATTTTTTAGTTATATCTGGTTGACTCTTTATATATCCATTAATGGCACGTGTAAGGGCTGTTCTAAAGCCCATTAAATGTGTACCACCCTCTTTAGTACGAATATTATTTGCAAATGTTAATACATTTTCTTTATATCCAGCATTATATTGTAAAGCAAAATCAATGGTTACACTATTAGTAAAACCTTCACCATGAATGACACTGTGTATGCCACTTTCTCCAGAATTTAAGTCTTTAACAAATTGTAAAATTCCGCCATCAGCTCTAAAAACATGAGTTTCAGAAGTACGTTCATCTATGCATTCAATTTCAAGACCTTTATTTAAATAAGCTAATTCTTCAAAACGTTTTTTCAAAGTTTCAAAAGAATATTCACTTACTTCAAATATTTCATCATCAGGCTTAAAGTGTACACTTGTACCACACTCAGCAGTTTCTCCCACTTTAACTAAATCTCCAAGAGGTACACCTCTTGAATATTTTTGTTTATAACGGAAACCATCTCTTTTAACGACAACAGATAAACTTTCAGACAATGCATTTACACATGATACACCAACACCATGTAAACCACCTGAAACTTTATAAGTATCATTGTCAAACTTACCTCCAGCATGTAACTTAGTCATAACAACCTGAACAGCTGAAACACCTTCTTTGGGGTGAATATCTACTGGAATACCCCGACCATTATCTCGCACAGTTACGCTATTATCTACATGTAAAATAACTTCAATACGTGAACAAAAGCCAGCCATAGCTTCATCAATAGAGTTATCAACTACTTCATATACAAGATGATGCAATCCTCTTGCATCAGTTGAGCCAATATACATGGCTGGTCTTTTACGTACTGCCTCAAGTCCTTCTAAAATTGTAATAGAAGAAGCACCATAAGCATTGTTTTGTTCATTTTTTTCCATATCTTCACTCATTAGATAATAACCCTATTTAACCCTTAAAAGTTTATATTAATTAATAACTTTATTTTCTATATCTTCCATATCATCATCTACATCATCAACTTCAACTTCACTAGGAGCCACATTATCGGTAATTTTCATAGGCATTATTATAACCGTATAATCAGGATCACTCTTACCTTGTATGGCACAAGGACCTTCGGTCCCTGTTAAAATCATACTCAATTGAGGTGAAGTAAAATGACCCATAATATCCATTAAATCCTTAGATGGAAAAGCTATATTTTTAATATCCCCATTATAAATTACCTCTAAACTCTCATTAGCTGATCCTACATCTTGACCCTGAGCAGTCAAAATGGCCTCACTTGTATTTAACTCAAAATAGGTGCAACGATTATTATTAGTGTTAAAAATACAAATACGTCCAAGAGCATCTGCGCATTCTTTACGGTCAATATTTAGTACACTATTATTCCCGCGAATTTTTTCTAAAAATACATTATAATCTGGATAATTATATGTAGCTCGAGGTAAACTTAATATTTCTTGGCCATTTAAGGTACGTACATAAAAACGTTTTTCATTAATATTTATTTCAATTTCATCTAGTCCAAGCCATTTTTTCATTTCTTGCAAATATTTTTTTTGTAATAATATGCCTTCACTTGGTAAAATAGAGCCTAGTTCATCATGGCTAAAAGCTACTAAAGCAAATTGATGTCCATTTAAACCGCAAACTTCTATGCGAGAAGTTCCTCCTGCTGATATTATAGGCTTCATATAAAGGCAAGATATTGCATCTGAACCTTCTTCATCACTAATACAAAAAGTAACTCTATCTAAAATATCTTGAAAAATATCACCAGACCAAACTACGGCATTTTCACTAGGAAATTCCGAAAAATTTTGAAACCATACTGCGTCATTAGCTGGAAGCTTATATTTGCGTCTACCTTGTTCAATTAATAATGTTCCATTACTAGAATCTAATTGTAATTGAATATTTCCTTCTGGTAATTGACGTATAAGGTCTACAAAAGCCCGACCTTGAACTCCAACCAATCCACCTTCGTCTACTTGTGCCTGATAACGTCCACAAAATTCTATATTGGCATCTGTGGCCATTATAGAAACACTATCTAATTCAGCCTTAATCCATATGGAGCGTAAATAAGCTGCTCCGGTACGCATGGGGATTATACTTGCTGCTTTTTGTAAGCCTTCAATGATTTGCTCTTTTACTAATGTAATTTTCATAAAATAATCCTATAATAAGAGTAGAAGGGTTCTTATGTTTCTTAGTGCCTTATCTATTTGAAAAATATATATTAAAATTGTTTCTAAATGGTAACATTCAAGAAACAATGGTAACAGATTAATGAACTAAATTTCATAAGCCAAAGCTAATATTAACTTTTCAATGAAAATTATATATAATTTATTAAAATAAAACATAAAATTAAATTAAGAGACATTTTTGTTTTATATTTGTAACTACGTCCTGCATATCTTTGTTCGTATCTAAGGAATTGGTAATTTTTTTAATGGAGTACATAACAGTGCTATGATCTTTACCTGCAAAAATTTTTCCAATACTTGGATACGATAAGCCTAATAAATCACGGCATAAATACATGGCAATTTGTCTAGCTTGGACTATTTGTGGTTGCCTTGCATTTTCAAAAATTTCCTTCCTATCTATGTTAAGGTACTTAGATGTTATATTTATTATGTCCTTAGAGGTGATAGATTTTTTTTCATCACTTAGAGTTAATAAAATACTCTCTAAATCAAAATCATCTAAATTTTTATGTGAAATTTCTTTAAATGCTTTTATTTTAATAATTATTCCTTGCAAGATAGAAATGCATGTGCAGCGTTGGGCAATAAGAAGTAACTGTTTTTTTGAAATATTGATATTTTGTTCGTGACAAAAAGATAAAATAAAACGCATGCGAACATCAATATCTGGCTTATCTAATTTTGTTGAAAGACCCATACATAGTCTTGCACGTAAAGTTTCGGTATATTTTTTTTGTATAGCTGGGTAAATAGTGCTTGCTATAATTATTTGTTTATTTTTAGCTATACATAAATCAATAAATGTGCTCAATAAGTGTTGAAATTCATTAATGTTATCAATATATTGAAAATCATCAATAATGAATATGTCATATATGTTTGATAAATATTTTATACCTAGTTTGTGAGCAGTGAGATATAAATCCTTAACATTACCAAAAAAAATCTTAACATTTTTGGGTTTTATTTCTAACAATTTTACGTGAATAGATTTTAAAATATGAGTTTTACCTATGCTGCCTTTACCATAAATAATGAAAGGATTATATTTTGAAATATTTATAGATTTTGCAACTTCTTGGGCAGCAGCTACGGTAAATTCATTTTTTTTATTATAAAAAAAGTTTGAAAATGTTTTATCATATGAACAACTGTTATTTATTGGTAAGTTAAGATTATTAAATGATTTTATTTGTGGAGAATTAGAAATGGTGTATTCAATACTAGGTATACAACCAAATTTTTGTAAACCAACATTTTTGACACAGTTTTCAAAAACATTTTTACCTTGTTCTATGAACCAAGGCTCAAAAAAAGCGTGAGGAAAAAGGACAGTTAATTTTGTATTTTTTTCATCATAATACAAATTTAAAGGTTTAAACCACCTCATTAAATCATGTGGTGAGCAATTTTCTTGCAAGTTTTTTTCGATAAAATTTTTCAAAATATGATCTTTATTAGTAATTGGCTTAAAAAATAAAATTATGCTCTAAGAGAGAAATTCTAACAAAAAAAGTTTAGAGAAACAAGTTATGTTTAATTTTGTATATATAGTTAAAAATATTACAAAAAAATTAGAATAGATAAAAATATATAACTTTTTGTTTTTAAAATGCCAAAAATATTAAATATTTTAAAAATTTAATTATACTAATTCATTAAACTTTTTGAGAATAAGAATATATGTAACTTATTAATATATTGTAATTTATAATAAGAAGTGGACAAAAGTATTATTTGTGGATATATCTCTCTCTTATTATATTTTTTTAGATTTTTACAGTAAGGTATGTGATGTTTCGAAACTTTGTTACTATAATTTTAGTTGTTGGTTTTATTATAGTTATTGCAAGTAATGCTGAAAGTATTTGGCAATGGACTAAAAATACATTTAAATCTGATTCCGCACATATTGTTTCCAGTGTTAATGATAAGAGTGCCACGGATGATAAAATTACTCAAGACAAAGAATCTGATATTCAACATGCTGAAAATAAAGATATAATATCAGAAAAAAATGAAATAAATGCTGAAAAAATTGATGAAAAAATAGAAGGTGAAAATTTACAAGAATTAAGCTCTAGTGAATCCCCGCAAGATATGGTGGATAATGAAGATATCGAAGTAACAGATGCTCCAGAAGACCACCCGGTTGAACAGGTAGTTAGTGGAATTGTTAGTAAGGGTGACACAATTATTGAGTTGCTTAATCCTTATGATAATCCAAATCGAGTTAAGCAATTTCTTGATGCTGCTGAAGATGTATTTTCTCCAAGAAAATTTCGTATAGGTCAGCCTTATACTATTACCTATAATACTGAAACTGATAGTATAAAAAGTTTTACATATGAAATAGATAAATTTAAAATACTTATTATTGAAGGCGAAAATCCTAAAGCAAAAGTTGAAGAAATAGTTTATGAAAAAAGCTTGATTTTAGTTGAAAATACTATTGAAGATAATTTATTTTTAGCTGTAACAAGCATAGGTGAAAGTGCAAATCTTGCAATGCGTATAGCTGACATATTTGCTTGGGAAGTTAACTTTATACGTGATATTCAAAAAAATGATTCATTTTCTATACTTGTAGAAAAGTTATACCGTGATAATGAATTTAAAGGATATGGTAAAACACTTGGCGCTACTTTTAGCAACAAGGGTAAAAAATATTCGGCCTATCTTTATCGTGATGCTAAAAAAATTGAAGGTTATTATTCAGACAAGGGCGAAAGTTTAAAAAAAGTTTTACTTCAATCACCTCTTTCATTTACTAGAGTTACGTCAGGTTATACAAAAAGTCGTAAACATCCAATTTTTGGAACTTATAGACCTCATTTAGGTATAGACTACGGTGCACCGACAGGAACTCCAGTTATGGCTGTTGGTGATGGCACTGTTAAAGTACGTGGCTGGGTAGGCGGATATGGCTATCAAGTTGTTATATCCCATACTTCAGGTTTTGAATCCATGTATTCACATTTATCTCGTTTTCCAAAAAATGTTAGAAAGGGTACAAGAGTACGTCAAGGTCAAACCATAGGATATGTGGGAAGTACAGGTATTTCTACTGGACCACATCTTGATTTTAGACTTAAAAGACATGGAAAATTTATTAATCCATCCTCAGCAATGAGTCCTCGTTCGGACCCTATTGCTAAGAAAAATATGCCAGCTTTTGAAAAGTGGAAACTAGTAGTTAATGATTTTATGAATAAAAATCGTCCTTTAAGTGAATATAAACCAGATTTGTTTAATATGTCTAAATAGTCGGCGCTGAAAAATATAATAACATTCTAAAATATTATAATTTTATTGGAAAATAGTAATAAAAAAATTACCAGAAACAAGAGCATGGTATGCGAATTTCTGGCAATTTTTAAAGTTCAAAAGGGCTTTTTTTAGTGGCGGCTATCAAAATTTTCTGCAAAGAAAATTTTGCGCCGCGTAAAATAAGCCAGAATTAACTTCTGGCGTTCGCAAAGCGATATTTGGAGCGAGCGTGCCTTTTTAGAAAAATGCGTGAAACGCGTTTTTTCAGTACAGACTAAATAGTCGACGCTTGTATAAACTCGCCTGTTTAGTCAATTATCAACTAATAGTTATCATTTTTTCAGTATCAATTATTTTATTGGCTGTAAAAATATAATTACATGCAAGTTAAATATAGTTTAATGTCCTGTAATACCATATTTTTTAAGTTTATATTGCAATAAACTTTTAGAGATACCTAAAAATTCAGCAGCCTTTACCTGTACAAATTGTGATCTAGCTAAAGCCCTGCGTACTAATGCGGCTTCAATTTTTTCCATGGTATCAGCAAGGTCCAATTGAACAGGTAATAAATCTACTGCACTTTTAAATTGTGCTTCTTCATCACGAACTTCTGGTGGCAAATTTTCAAAGGTTATTGTTTCAGATTGCACCAAAACAGTGCAGCGTTCCACAACATTTTGTAATTGCCTAATATTTCCAGGCCATTCATAGCCAGTAAGATAATTTAAAGCTTCTGTGCTAAATGCTTTTATGGGCATATCATTTTCTTTAGCAAAGTTTTCAGCAAAATGGGCTACCAATAAGGGTATGTCTTCTCTTCTTTCACGTAAAGATGGAAGATGTACTTCTACTACATTTAGTCTGTAGTATAAATCATCTCTAAATGACCCTGATTCCACTAGCTCATGTAAGTTTTTATTGGTGGCTGCTACTACTCTAATATCAACTTCAATTTCATCACCACCGCCCACACGTTCAAATCGTTTTTCTTGCAGTACACGTAAAAGCTTAACTTGTAAGTCGGGAGTTAGTTCAGCAATTTCATCTAAGAATAATGTGCCACCATCGGCTTGTTCAAAGCGCCCACGTCGCATGGCTATAGCTCCAGTAAATGAGCCTTTTTCATGTCCAAAAAGTTCACTTTCCAATACACCAGGATTAAGAGCCATACAGTTTACAGAAACAAAAGGACCATCTTTACGCGGTGAGGATACATGAACAGCTCTAGCTACTAACTCCTTACCAGTACCTGATTCTCCACTAATTAAAACTGTTGAACGGCTAGGGGCTGCGCGCTCTACCATATTTAAAACATCACGTATTGCACGACTTCTCCCAATAATTTGATGTGTTCCATAGCGAACCTCCATAGCTTCTTGTAAGATCCGATACTGTCTATGAGCAGTTGAAAGCTCAACAGCATTATGTAATGATAGTAAAAGCTCGTCATTGGCAAAAGGTTTTGTAATATAGTCAAAAGCACCATATTTCATAACTTCTACAGCACTTTCAATGCTACCAAAAGCTGTCATGATAAGTACAGGAATATGTGGCCAATTCTTTTTAACTTTTTCTAATATTTCACGGCCGCTTATGCGGGGCATTTTCATATCTGTAACAATTACATCTACTTCTGATTCTTCTAAAAATGGTAGAGCTGTTTCGGGATCATTTAAAGTAGTTACTTTATAGCCTTCATCTTCGAGCATAGCTTGAAGGACTAGTAAATAATTTTTTTCATCATCAATAACAAGCAAGTGTGCTTTTTCGTTCATAATAAATCCTTATGTGTTTTACTGGTCCAACAAAGTTATTCCGGCTTTATGGCAGGTAATTTCACCTTGATAATAGCTCCACCATCACTGGCATTTTCTAAAGTAATTTGTCCCTCATGGCTATTAATGATGGTTTTAACAATAGCAAGACCTAAGCCTGTTCCACTTTCCTTGGTGGTAAAAAAAGGGTCAAAAATATTTTCCATAATATCACTTTGAAAACCTGGGCCTGTGTCTTTAAATTCTAAAGTAATAAAATCATCTGCATAGTTAGCACTTATAGTAATAATACCAGGTCCATCCATGGCTTGCTGAGCATTAACTAAAATATTATAAAAAGCGCGATATAATAAATCTTTATCTCCAGCTACCAATAGGTTAAGGGGAATTTCGCGTTTAATCGAAACTTGTACTCTCCCAAACTCACCCTCTAAAAATGCCAAGGCTTGATCTAAAACTAGGTTTATGTCTAAGGTTTTTTGACTAGGTTGACGAGGCCTTGCATAATCTAAAAAATCATTAACAGTTTGGCTTAATCTGCAAGACTCATCATATATAGCTCCAAGAATTCTTTTAGTCGACAAATCAGCCTTATCGGTACGGCCTTGTAAAAATTCAGCACTGGAACGAATAATACCTAAAGGATTACGAATTTCATGGGCAATACTCGCAATAACTCGGCCCATACTTACAAGTTTTTCAGTGCTATGCAATTCATCTTCTAGAGCTTTGTTTTTTGACATGCGTTCTGCAAGCACTTTTTCAGCTCGACGAATGAGTATAAGCAATAATGAAAATAAAACTACAGATGATAGGAGGCTAACCCCAACAATTAAACCTTGAAATGCAAGTACAGCTTCATAGTCTTCTGTAATATCCTGACTTAACTCTAATACGCCCATAACTGGTGTATGAACCTCACCTTGGCTGTTGCGAACTTCACCAGTTAAAGGATAGATAGTACGTAATACAAAACTACCAGGCTCAAGGGGAAGCCTAAAAGGTGCTTGCCATATGGGAAAGGTGGATATGAGTTCTGGTTTTGGTTTTTCTCCGCGCAGTGCATCACCAACAGTTAATGGAGCAAGTCCTGAGCGGCCAAGGTCTGCATTATCGGTAGAGTATGAAATAATACGACTAAAATCATAAAGACGTAAACGCTGCATTTCAAGACCATGAATAACAGAACGCACAATTTCGTCTAAACGCTCATATTGCGTAGCATTGCGTAGAGTAACTCGACCATAAGCCAAAACAGTTGGGACCATAAACCTTCTATATATTTGATGATTTAAGTTGCTTGCTACCAAGTTAGCAAACTCTTCTTGCTTGGTAAGCAAATTTTCACGCGCACTATTGGCAATAAATGCTGAAAGTACCAAGCTTATGGTTAATATAAGTAATAGTGACAACCACGACAGAGTCCTTGCATAACTTAAGGGTAAATCGGTTGGCACATGTTTATGGTCTTTGTTTTGATTTTGATGCATTTACAATCCCTAAGCTGCCTAAAATTCTTGCATATCTTCGGCAATACTAAGGTATGCTGTAAGTTCTGCCTCTTCTTTATCATATCCAGGTGCACCAAGGCGGGCATTGGCTAAACGCTTACCTAGCTCAACAGCAGGCTGGTCAGTTGGGTTAATATCCATAAGCCAACCAGTAAAAATAGTACAAGCTTCCAAAAGCAGCATGAGAGCACCTGCTGCTTGCTCATTGGAGTGAGCCATGCGAATGTGCACCAAGGGAGTTTTGCTTGCACTTAGAGCCATGCGCGTACCTAGCCCCTCTGCTTCTAGTAATGATCCAAATGGTTTATTACTGAGCCACTGCCAAGATGGGGGTAGATCGTCAGGGAACGCCCTACCATTTGCTAGGCCTTCGGCTGAGAGGAAAATGCATCCTTTATCTCTTGGGCCATCAAGAAACATTTGTTGAATGGAGTGCTGATCTGTAACACCTGTAGCGGCAATGGGCATGGTGCCTTTGCCAGACTTACCAAGGCTTTCAGCCCAAAGTTGCATAAACCAAGGTCCAAGTGTGGCCCATGTTGGTATGTAGGAGAATAAAATAAGTTGGCTATAATTATTTTGCTCAAGAGCATAGCACCACTTAGCCAAGGTGTATGCTGGGTGGTTTTCAATGCTTTGGGGGTTGTCCACCAGAGGTTTAGCTACCGTGGCTGCACCATCAAGCAAACCTTGCCAATCAAGACCCATAAAGGCTGCAGGTAGCATGCCCACGGCGGATAAAGCAGAATATCTACCACCTAGGAAGTCTGGCACATCAAGAGAAAGTAAATTGTTACTTTGAACTTCCTCCCTTAAAAAGCCTTTATTTTGGTCTGTTACCAAAATCATATGCTGAGCCCAAGCATTACCAAGTTTTTCTTGTAACCACTGGCGGACTAAGAAGTATTGCGCTAAGGTTTCAATGGTTCCCCCAGACTTACTGATGCAAACTACAAGGGTTTTTTCTGCAGGCAGCTTACTAAGCCACGATTCAAAGGTGGCAGCACAAACGTTATCAGCAATCCATAACCAAGGTCCATTATAGCAGGGCCCATCTTGCTCAGGGGCAAAAGCTTTTTGTAGCGCACGAGCACCAAGAGCTGAGCCACCTATGCCCAAAACTAGCATATGTTCAAAATTTTTTAATTGAGGTGTGATTTTTTGCATATCTTTTTCTAGCTTTGCCCTGTACGGCATTGATAGAAAGGGTAGTTCACCAGCTTTAAGCTCTTTAGCTAGGCGGGTAGCAAGTATAGGTGTGCGCGTGCTTAAGTCTGGAATATTTTTTTGCTCTAGGCGTCCTGTATATGCTTGAGACCACTCTATATTGTGTCGTTGTGACATGTGTTGCCCCCTATTAAGTCGTTGTTAAATCATTGTTAAATATTTTACATTGTGTCATGTTGTCTCTGGATTAAAAAACATTACGGTGTTCTTGTATATATATGTATAAGGATAGACTAGAAAAAGCAAGAGCTGTTCAAATTGAAATTCATTGTATGAAGGCTAATATGTTATTGATAACAACAAAAGCGAATATGTTAAGTGTAAGGACAATCCTAGTGTGAGTACAGCTTTTTTTGAGCTAAATGGCCATATGCCTAGAGATTAGTTAATTGAGTAAAGTTTTTTTTACCAAAATAGCTTTGCTCAAAATGAGCTTAAGTTTTTAAATCATTGTATTATAGTGTGTTATACGCGCGAACCTTTTTTTTACAGCTTGGCATGCTTATTGCTCCATATATAATACATAGCTTCCTTCCTTTTGCTTGAAGCCTCCCCTATGGTGCTAATTGGACAGAGCTCTATAGCCGGGGGGCTTTCTTTTTTTATTTTATAATACCAATACTTAGGTTTTTTTATTAAGACTTGTTTTATTAAATCCGCTCTTGACACAAAATCATCCTATGATATGATTAATATTAATGATGCGTAAAGTTTTTTCTTATGGTCCAGTACTTTTGCTTGTTGTCATTGTGCTGTGGTGGGGCATGTCTTTTCAGAACAGTGTGTATGACTGGCAATGGCAGCGCGCTTTTCGCTATATTGTTAGGGTGCGTAGTGGCGATATAATTCCTGGTCCACTTCTGCATGGCTTGTGGTTAAGTTTGCGTATTGTTGGTGTAAGTTTACTTCTTTCCATAGTACTAGGTCTTGGTACTGCGCTTTTGCGCTTTACACCACTCTTGGTAGGCCAAAATCTTGCCGCAGGCTATGTTGGGCTTGTGCGCAATACTCCTCTTCTAATTCAACTCTTTGTTATGTATTTTGTTTTTGCACCCATTATAGGGCTTTCTCCTTTTTGGGCTGCAGTATGGACATTGGCTTTATTTGAAGGAGCCTACATGGCTGAGGTTTTTCGTGCTGGTATTGGCTTTATCCCCCAAGGGCAGTGGGATGCTGCTTACAGTTTTGGCTTTTCTCGTATATATATTTTTTCCCATATTATACTGCCGCAAGCTTTACGCAGGGTATTGCCTGCTCTTACCAATCAAACAGTATCCCTAATAAAGGACTCAGCCCTAGTTAGTGCTATTGCTTTGCCAGATTTAACCATGCAAGCTCAAGTTGTCATTGCAGATACCTTTCTTTCTTTGGAGCTATGGGTCATGGTAGCAGCTCTATATTTACTTTTAACCTTGCTTGTCAGCATACCTGCTAAAATTATTGAGCGATACTATGCATGGCAGTGGCTTTAGCGTAACATATCGAAATAACATTTTTATTTTTTTAAAAAATTTTTACCTCATCCCTAAAGAAATATAGCTAATGACCGATTGCTTTGTTGAGGGAATGGGAATGGGAAAAAATATTATACAGTATAAAATGATGCAAAAGCATTATGAGCTGCAATTGCTTACGGCTAGGCGTTTGGCTAGACATAGGCGTAAGCGTCTTTTGGAGTTGGGTGAGGATATGCCTGACCCTAATGAACAGCGTAAAATTGCCGTTAAGAAAGTAGCGCAAGAGCTTTATGAAAGGTTGATATTTACTGGAACAGACAATCCCATGGTTGATGATATCACTGAAAAACTTGGTCAAGCCATGGGTAGTGACATATTGTTGACATATCCAGCACCAGCTCCTTTGCGCGAGGAACACTTGCGTTTACTGCGCTTGCCGGATAATAAACAAGAAGCACCAACTCCACTTAGTGATGAGGAGCAAACCAAGGCTCTACACCTCTTGTGGAAGATTACCTTGCAAACAGTAAATGATAGTATGGTTTAATTAATGGTATATTAGTTGCATAGGTTTTGTTGCATAGGATAAATATAGTATAATGTCTCTTGAAGAGATGAATGGTTTAATAATTTGTATGCATGGAGTAAGTTATGAAAATAGGAAGTGATAGCACTCAAATGCCCCTTAATGTATATCGTCAACATAGTGAACAAGTTGCGAAGGTAAATGAACAAGAAGTGCATAAGGCTGCTAAAGCTGCAGCGCCCAAGGGAGACAGTGTACAGCTTTCTGGAGATGCTAAAATGATGGCAGAAGCACGCGGAGTTGCAAGTGAAACGTCTGATGTGCGAACAGAAAAGGTTGCAGCCTTACGCGAACAAGTGCAAAATGGTACTTATAAAATTGACAATAATCGCATTGCCGAAGGTATTATAAAAGAAGATGTTGAATTCTTTGGGGTTTAAGCTGTTAAGCTTGAGCCTTATTTTTATCGATAAAATATTTTAAAAACCAAGCTATACTTAGGTGTGGCTTGGTTTTTTTGCTTTAATAACAAAATTACTTTCCAACCTTAAGCTGGCTATGATCAACAAAGCAATTTTTAGTTTTTTTGTAAAGCAACCAACATTAGAAAAATAAAATTACCTCCAAATTCAAGATTTTCACTAGATCCCCCAAAACTTATTACGGCATTCTACTTTATCAAATTAAAAACTATAATATTGTGCAAAAGGTAGAGCCTATATAGCTCGTCGACTGAAAATATGATAACTATTTGAAACAAGACAGCTTTATGTTTAAAATGAGTTAGTAAAATTACCAGAACAAGCTTCTGGCGTTCGCGAAGCGACACTAGGGGTGGGCGTGCCTTTTTTGAAAAATGCGTGGGAACGCATTTTTCAACATTAACTAGTTAAATCATGGGTATTGAGCGAAGCGGATTTCAATTGGCTACTTTTCAATCCATAAAGCTAGTTTTTGGTTGTATTCATCCTCGGTATAGTTTTTTTCATCATACATACCAGCAAGTTCTCGTTGACGGGCTGCTTCAGCTAAAAGAACGGCCGCAGCAACGGAAACATTAAAACTTTGAATCATACCATGCATAGGTATATAAATTTCCCCGTCAATATTTTGGCCTAATTCTTCGGCAACACCGCTGTGTTCATTACCCATAATTATAGCTGTAGGTTTTGTTAAATCCCATTCTCGCAAGGGCTTTGCTGTTGCTGTGCAGGATGTGGCTAAAACCTGCATATTTTTTTCTTTAAGAGAGTGAAATAGATCTTCCTTGCTATTGTGGCGCACAGTATCAACCCATTTTCGCGCTGAAGCAGATGTTTTACGTCCAAGTATAGGAAATGCCGTATCTGTATAGTATAAATGTACTTCGGCTACGCCAAAAGCATCACATGAACGATAAATAGCTGAAACATTGTGTGGGTCATGAATGTTGGCTAGCACCAAGGTTAGGCTTGGTTGGCGTTGCTGTAAAACTTTCTCTATTCGGGCTAAGCGGGCTGGGGTTGGATTTTTTGCCATATGTACTCCTTAGATATAAATCTGATAACAACCATGTTAAAAGACTTAATAGAACCTTTTGTCAAAAAAAAACTTTATAAGCAAGGAAAAAACTTTTTGTTGATATTTCAAGGTATTGGAAAATATAAAAGTAGAAATATATAAAATTTCCTTGAAACACTTGCGAATAGGCTTGCAAAGATGAGCTAGGAAAGGTAACAAGAGCTGATAATTCTTTTTTAGCTACACATTTTTGTGGGCAACTTTAGGAGGAAGTTTATGCCAAAATTTGTTTCATCTGTCTTAGCTTTGTTAGCCTTGCTTGTGCCGTCGTTGGCTCTTGCAGCAGGCGCAGGCCATCCAACCTTGCCAGGAGCAGAGCTTTCGGCTGTTTGGGTTATCCCGTTTGCTTGTATGTTGTTGTCCATTGCCATCATGCCTTTGGCTTTGCCACATTTTTGGCATCATAATTTTGGTAAAATTTCTGTATTTTGGGGCCTAGCGTTCCTTGTGCCCTGTGCCATAGTATATGGTTTTTCCATAACCTTGTATGAATTTTTGCATACCATCTTACTTGAGTATGTATCCTTTCTCATCTTGCTTTTTGCCCTATTTACCGTTGCTGGTGGGGTGCGCCTTACTGGTTCTTTAGTGGGTAGACCCATTGTAAACACAGCTATTTTAGCCGTGGGTACTATCTTGGCAAGCTGGATGGGAACTACTGGTGCTGCTATGTTGCTTATTCGCCCATTGCTTCGCGCCAATGCACATCGTAAACATAAAGTACACTCCGTTGTGTTTTTCATCTTCTTGGTGGCCAACATTGGTGGTTCCTTAACCCCACTTGGTGACCCACCTTTATTTTTAGGTTTCTTAAAAGGCGTTAGCTTCTTCTGGACCACATCCGCACTATTTGTACAAATGTTGGTACTAAGCATAGCCTTACTAGCCATTTATTTTGTTGTAGATACTATGATCTTTAATAAAGAAGGACGCCCAGAGCCACCAGCTAGCGAACAAAGCGGCGAAAAGCTAGGCCTAGATGGTAAGGTAAACCTTATCTTACTTGTAGGTGTTGTGGGTGCTGTTCTTATGTCTGGTCTTGTAAAGTTAGGTGAAGCTGTAAATATATATGGCGTACCTCTAGAAGGGCAAAACTTACTTCGTGACTTCTTATTGCTTTTACTTGCAGCCATTTCTTGGAAGCTTACCACCAAGGAATGCCGTGATCTTAATGGATTTAACTGGGCCCCCATTGAAGAAGTTGCCAAATTGTTCCTTGGTATTTTCATAAGCATGATTCCAGCCATTAAGATATTACAAGCAGGCACAGAGGGTGCTCTTGCTCCATTAATTCAAATGGTGTCCCAAGACGGTCAACCTGTAAACTATATGTACTTCTGGCTAACTGGTATGCTGTCAAGCTTCCTTGATAATGCTCCAACCTATCTAGTATTCTTTAATACAGCTGGGGGAGATGCGACACAGCTTATGGGTGATTTAGCCATGACTCTAACCGCTATTTCAGCTGGTGCTGTGTTTATGGGAGCTAATAGCTATATTGGTAATGCACCAAACTTTATGGTGCGCTCCATTGCTGAAGATATGGGCGTTAAGATGCCATCATTCTTTGGTTATATGGCTTGGTCATTTGGTATATTGGTACCGCTATTTGTAGTGATGACCTTTATATTCTATCTCTAAAATTTATTTATTTTCATAAATCTCAAAAGCCCACCCTAGGTGGGCTTTTTTGGGTTTGATGCTTGCCTTTAGTTCTCATTTTGCATATCTTAAACTATAATTTTTTTACTTAATGTGTTTGTAAATATGGAGGTAAAGATGTTTAAAGTGAAAGTTGGCTTATCTATGCAGATGGGAATAGGCCTTATTGCAGGCGTTTTAGTAGGTATTTTGGCTCAAGATACTACACTTGGGCCGGCTATATTTAAACCACTTGGTGATATCTTTATCCGACTTATTCGTATGGTGGTTGTGCCCTTGGTTTTTGCGACATTGGTTGCTGGTGCAGCTGGTATTAGTGATACGGCAAGGCTTGGACGTTTAGCAACTAAAACCATTTTGTTTTACATGCTTACAACAGCATTTGCTGTGCTCATTGGTTTGCTTTTAGCTAATATTGCACAGCCAGGCCTTGGGCTTAATCTTTCCCTTGAGGGACTAAAGGCAAAGGAAGTAACTCCTCCGGCTCTTTCTGAAACTTTAATTAATCTTATACCTCTTAATCCCATGGAGGCTATGGCTAAGGGTAATATGCTGCAGTTAATTGTTTTTGCAGTTATTTTTGGCTTAGCCCTTAGCGCGCTTGGTGAAAATGCTAGACCTGTACAACGCTTTTTTGAAGTGTGCGGTGAAGCTATGATTAAAGTGACAGGTTATGTAATGCTTTATGCGCCCATAGGTGTTTTTGGTCTTATTGCTTATACTGTGACCAGACACGGGCTTGAGGTGCTTTTGCCACTGCTGAAGGTGATTGCCATTATGTATGTGGGTTGTATTTTGTTATTTTTAATTGTTTACGTACCCATATTAAAGTTTGTTGTACGCATACCAATTCCACGTTTTATTAAAGGCATGACTGAGCCTCTCTTGGTTGCTTTCACTACATGTTCAAGTGCAGCTGCCTTGCCAACTAATATGGCTTGCGCAGAAAAACTAGGTGCCTCAAGGACAGTTGCAAGTTTTAGTATGCCCCTTGGTAATACCATTAATATGGATGGCACTTCACTTTATATGGGTATATGCGCCATTTTTGTAGCCCAAGTTTATGGCATAGACTTAACATTTGGGGATCAATTGACTATTGTTCTTATGGCTATTTTGGCTGCTGTTGGGACCATGGGTGTTCCTGGGGCTGGGCTTATTATGATGAGTATTATTTTTGTGCAAGTGGGTATACCTTTAGAAGGTGTAGCCTTAATTGCAGGAGTTGACCGTATTCTTGATATGGCCCGCACCCCTATGAATGTACTTGGTGATGCCTTGGGTGCGTTAACGGTATCGCGTCTTGAAAACGTACTTGATGATAGTAAATTAGCTTAGCTTTCATAAGGTGTTGTACTATTTATTAAACGCCATATCTTTTGGGATATGGCGTTTCTTATGCAATCCAAGGGCAAAAATTAAGTATTTCTTGGCTTAGTTGATTTTTGCCATGATAGAGGCTTAAGCTGGGGAGGATTTGTACATCATCTTGTGCATTTTTTTGAGCGTGTACTAAAAGCCATTTAGCAGGTTGCTCGCGCTGGCTATGAATGGCCAAAATATGACGAACCCCAAGTTTAAATCTGGGTAGGGTGTGTATTAAGTCCGTAATGTGTTTAGGATTATATATGCAAAAAAAATGACCATGATGCTTAAGTAAAATTGAGGCACAGTGACAAAAGTAATCAAGCGTATGCTCTTCTTGATGTAGGGCTATGCTGCGATCTACAATCTTACTTGTGCGCCCGCTGCCTTTTTTGTGATAGGGTGGATTGGTTATGACCATATGCGCAAGCTTATTGCCCATATATCGTGTATATAAATCAAAAATACTTACATGGTCGTGAGCGTCACCATGGTCAAAAAATAAACGATGTTCAAGGTTAAGCCTTAGGGCTTGTTGATTTGCAACCTCTAGAGCCGTTTTTGAAATATCAAAACCAAACCCTTGACTGTCTGGAAATTTGAGGGCAAGGGTACAAGAAGCTAAGCCATCACCCATGCCAAGCTCCACAAACGTTTGGGGTTTAAGGTCAAATTGCAAAACAAAGCCGCATAGCAAAAGAGCATCAATGCCAATCTGATAGCTTTTTTTTTGGGTATTTTTTATTGGTGATGTAAGCTTATTTACCATTATAAAACTCTTCCCATTGGGCTAAGAGCTTTCTTAGGGCATTGCCACGATGACTACGAGTAAGCTTTTGCTCCTTGCTAAGCTCAGCTGCAGTACATTTAAGTTCAGGGTCAAAAAAGATAGGATCATAGCCAAAGCCTTGTTCTCCCACGGATTGCGTAGCTATAGTGCCCTCCCATGTACCTCGTACAACTATATTTCTGCCTTGAGGCGTGCTAGCCGCCATGCAACAAACAAAGCGCGCTTGGCGCTGTTCTATATTTTCAAGAGCAAGCAGGAGCTTGCGTATATTGCGTTCATCCTTGCTTTCATTTGGTAGAGGTTGAAGGTCATTGGCATAGCGTGCAGAGTAGATGCCTGGAGCTCCACTTAGGGCATCTACTTCAAGGCCAGAGTCATCAGCAATGGCTATCAAGTTTAACTCCTTAGCAACGGTTTGTGCTTTGAGTAGAGCGTTTTCTTCAAAACTAAGCCCAGTTTCTTCAACATCCTTAAGGTCAGGAAATGATTCAAGACCTAACACTGTAAATCCAAAGTTCTTTAGCTCATTTGCCAATTCTCTTACTTTACCAGCATTACGAGTGGCTAATACGATAGTTTTTTTCATGTGAATACTCCATACAGATAATACATACATCTACCTAGTGCTTAGCTAAGTGGCAAGATTTTTTTTGTGCAGATTTAACATGTTGCCATTTTGCACTTGTTTTAATTTTTATAAAACTGAATAGATAAACTGCGCCATGGTCCTTTGCGGCTATTTGCTGATTACTTAGCAAGGGGGGAAAGCATGGAGGGCGAACCTTACGGATACAGAGAGCAAGGCCCTGCCCAAAGGGGTACCATAAACTCAACCATGTAGTAGTTTTGTCACGTGATTCCGATTTAGAAAATATTACTACTAACAGAACTCTTTGCTGAGGCAATGTGTGAGGTTGGGGAAGGTTTTTTGAGCAATTAGCCGGCGGTGAAGCAACGCGAAAGTGCCGAGCCGCGAAAAAAACTTTACTGAACATCACACATTCAGCTAAAAATAGCCAAATCGGAATGACGTGGTGGTTTTGTATTTTTAGTAGCTTAAATGCTTGCTTTTAGGTTTTGCTTTATGTTAATCTTATTCTTGGTGTCCTATGGGTATTATTAACTTTAACTTGGAGGATTAAATATGAATTTTGGATTAAAAGCCTTATCAGCTCTTTGTTTGCCTTTAGTGTTTGTGCTTGCCTTAGGCATGCAATCTCATGCCGCCATGTCCGGAGCCGATCTTTATAAAAAATGTGTAGGCTGTCACTCTGCTCAACCTAAATTTGCAGGTAAGCCTGTGGCAGATCTAAATAAAAAGATGATGCATTATAGAGATGGCAAGTTTGAAAGCCCTAAGGTAGTAAGCATGCAAAAAGCCTTTAGCGGCATGACTGATGCCGATCTGATGACTTTAGCTGAATATCTTAATAAGATGATGAAGTAAAATTAGTTTATTGTAAAAAAGCCATGGGTAAAAGCATGGCTTTTTTACCATGCAGACAAAGTAAGCACAGCTTCAAATTAGGGGCGGGCGAAGTTTGTGTCGCCTCTAAGGTGGCTTGTTCTTATGCATTGCCACCGCACAAAGCTTATCTGTCTTAGGTGGCACAAGCGTCCCAAATAGTATGCTATAAGCTTTGAACAACCACAGCTAAATTTTTTACTTTTTAGAGTTAAAGTAATAGTTGAAGTGTCGGTTAAGCATATGGTTTTTAATAAATAATTCCTTCGAGCTCTTTAGCAAGGCGCAAGCATAGAGCGGATCTATTTAATGTATAAAGGTGAATGCCCTTAGCGCCACCTTGGATTAGTTGCTTAATTTGCTGTACAGCAAAGTTAAGGCCAACTTCGCGTACTGCCTCTTCCCCGCCGTCTTTATGGGCTTGCTCAAGGTCTAAGTAGAGTTTTCCTGGAATATTTGCTCCACACATACTAAGAACTTTTTTGATGGATTCAAAGCTTTGAATAGGTAAAACACCTGGTATAATGGGTGTATGTATATTTTTTGCCTTTAAGGTGTCTACTAAGTCAAAGTATTCTCGCACATCGAAAAAGAGTTGTGTAATTACAAAATCTGCTCCTGCTTTAATCTTGGTGATAGTGTGTTCTCTGTCCGAGGCAAAGGATGGCGACTCAGGGTGTGGGGCAGGGTACCCTGCAACACCAATGCTCATTTGAGGATGTGTTTGGCGTACAAAATGCACTAAGTCTTTAGCATAGTTGAATTCGGAACTTTTCCAATCATAGTCCTTTATGTTTTGGGGTGGGTCGCCACGTAAGGCAAGGACATTATAAATGCCGGCTTTGTTTAATTCTAGTAAAAAATCATTTATATGAGTACCGTTTGAGCCCACACAGGTAAGGTGAGCCATGGGCACAAGTTGCATTTGATGTAAGCGCGTAGCAATTTCTAAGGTATTATCTTGTGAGCTACCACCTGCGCCATAGGTAACAGAAACAAATAGGGGGTTAAGGGCTTTGAGTTGGTCAACACATTTAAAAAAGTTAGGCCATTGCTCCTGCTCTTTTGGTGGAAAAAATTCTAAAGAAAAGAAAGGCTTGTTTGTATTTTTTATAAGTTCTGATATTTTCATGGTACTTCCTTGCAGATTGCTTGAAAAGCGACTATATCAATATAGCTAGATATGTCAATATATAGTTACTGCTTCATTTTGTAAAAGATAGAGTGCGCTAATCTTATAAATTGTTTTTTATGCATGAGCTTTAGTAAGGTTTTTTTTGAGAGTAGTTGCATATTAATTAGTCGGTGTATATTTTTAAAGGATTTCAAACCCTATTAATTTTAAATCCAATAGGAATTTTTTTACTAAAACATGAAATTAGAATGTTGTATATAAATGCGCTGTAGGAGCTTTGTTCATTTAATTGCAAATATGACTTATATACCTTATTATGCATTCACATCTTAAAGAGGTTGTTATGTTAAAATTGTTTATGTCAGCAATTATGAGTTTTTTACTTATAGTTTTTTGTGCTTTTGCAGCTAATGCCAAGGTTTGGGAAGAAGTTGAGCCAGGTCTAGAAATGGCAAGTTTTAGCTTACAACAAAACAGCAATGTACGCATTGCTGTTTTGCGTTTTAATGCTGACCATTTTATATTTAAGTTATTTACCGTTAGTGAAAATAGTAGTAATCCGCAAACACTCATGCAATGGGCCAAGGAGCATAACTTGGTAGCTGCTATAAATGCCAGTATGTATTTGCCCGATGGTAAAACTAGCACTGGATATATGCGATCCGGTAAGCATGTTAATAATAATCATATAGCTAAAGGATTTGGAGCATTTTTTCTTTCAGACCCTAAGGATAAATCGTTGACACCTGTGCGGCTTGTGGACCGTGCTACCCAAGACTGGGAAGAGTTATTAAAGCAATATGATGTAGTTGTGCAAAACTATCGCCTCATTGATTCCACAAGGCAGGTGTTATGGTCACCTAAAAAGGGGCGGGAGCATTCCATAGCTGCCATTGCACAAGATGGTGATGGCAATATTTTGTTTTTGCACTGTCGTCAACCAATCATGGCCCACACCTTTGCTTCGGCTTTGTTGGACATACCTTTAGATGTGCGTACGGTTATGTATGTAGAGGGTGGGGCGCAGGCTGGTATGGTGCTACGTAGTAATGATGAAGAAACTGTATGGGGTGGGCGACATCCTTCAGACTTTTTTATAGGAAGCGTTAGTGTTGCCTTACCAAATATTATAGGCGTGCAACGCAAGCCCAGTGGGGTGAATGATTAATTTTTATCATACCTAGTTGAAATGTCATCGATAATATTGTCTTGGTATGTTTTTTTAAGAAAAAACTAGACGCGGGGGCAAGGCATTGATATTATCAATAGGCTTGTTTTATAGGTTTAATGATTACAGACTTATACACAAGTAATCATGTGGACTTTTTTTGATATATATTGCAATTATTAACTTTAACCATAGAGGAAAAAAGTATGACTCAATTTTTAGAAGTTTGTAAATGTGAGCTTTGTGGTAGTATTGTCGAAGCTTTAAATTCTGCTGGCGGAGAGCTGGTTTGCTGTGGTGAGCCTATGAAGGTTATGCGTGAAGGTACTACCGATGGAGCCAAGGAAAAACATGTTCCTGTGGTTGAAAAAACCGATAATGGATATAAGGTTAGCGTGGGTAGCGTTGCTCATCCCATGGATGAAAGCCATTATATTGAGTGGATTGAGCTTATTGCCGATGGCATAAGCTATACTAAATTCTTAAAACCAGGTGAAGCTCCCGAAGCGGAGTTTTGTGTTACGGCAAATAACGTAACTGTTCGTGAATACTGTAACTTACATGGTCTTTGGAAGGCCTAAAGGAAAAACGATTATGAAGTATGTTTGTGATTTATGCGGTTATGAGTACGACCCAGCTGAAGGCGATGAGCCTAATGTACCTGCAGGTACAGAGTTTGATAAAGTGCCTGCCGATTGGGTTTGCCCAGTATGCGGTGCGGGTAAGGATCAGTTTAGCCCAGCTTAACCTTCTTACCTAGTAGTTTATATATGCAGCGTAAGTTTTTGCGCTGCATATATTTTTTTACCTCACTTCAAGTTCTTTTCTGTTTTTTTCAATAATCTAAACTTGTGTTTTACGCGTACTTAGCGTAATTTTTACCAATTGCTTAAAGGTAGCAGTAGAGGCCTTAAGGCAAATAATACTTATGTTCAAGTGTATAAAGTTATGGAGGAAAATATGTTACCTTTTGAGATAAAAAAAGATATTTATTGGGTGGGGGCAGTAGACTATAATAACAGAGATTTTCATGGCTATTCTGTTTCTCCCAAGGGGTCAACCTATAATGCTTACGTAGTTAAGGATGAAAAAACTGTACTTTTTGATACAGTTTCTTCGCATTGTACAGATACTTTACTATGCAGGCTTGCGCATGTAACCCCATTGGAAAAGGTTGATTATATAGTGTGTAATCACCTAGAGCTTGATCATGCTGGGGCATTGGCTCAATTGGTAGAGCGGTGCAAGCCGGAGAAGATTTTTTGTTCTACCATGGGCTTAAAGTCCATGGCTGGATATTTTGATATTAGTAATTGGCCTGTGGAGGCAGTGGCAAATGGCGCTGAAATCTCCATCGGTAGTAGAACTATAAAGTTTGTAGAAACTCGCATGCTACATTGGCCAGATAGTATGGTATCATATATCCCTCAGGATAAGTTGTTGATTTCTAATGATGCTTTTGGGCAAAATATTGCAACAACTCAGCGCTTTGGTGATGAGATAGCATCAGACGTGGTGCATCAATTAGTGAAGGAATATTTTTATAATATAGTGCTTCCATTCTCACCCCAAGTATTAAAGGCCATTGAATTGCTAGGCTCTTTGGAAATTGATATGATTGCCCCAGACCATGGCCTGATTCACCGAGGCAAGCAAGGGGTAGATTACATAATAAATCTCTACAAGGAAATGGCTGAGCAAAAGCCGCAAAAGCGTGCACTTATAGTTTATGATACCATGTGGCACAGTACAGAAAAGATGGCTTATGCCATTGGTAGTGGCCTTGAATCTGTAGGGGTTCCCGTACGCATCATGTCCATGAAGCAAAATCATCACAGTGCTGTAATGACAGAGCTTGCAGATTGCGGAGCAGTTATTGTAGGTAGTCCCACACATAATAACAATATAATGCCCTTTGTTGCATCTATGCTAACTTATATGAAGGGTTTGCGCCCGCAAAATCGTGTTGCTGCTGCTTTTGGTTCATATGGTTGGTCTGGTGAAAGCCCTAAAATTGTATATGAGTGGCTTGAGTCTATGAAGATGGAAATGGTAGGTGATCCTTTGCGTCATCAATGGTCCACCTCACATGAAGCACTTATGGCCTGCCATGAACTTGGCAAGCAAGTTGGTGAAGCGCTTATTGCTAAGATTGGGTAATGTAATCAACAAAGAGCTTTGTGCAATTGTTTGCACAAAGCTTTTAACATAAGTACGGGATTTAGATGTCGCTTAACCTTGCAATTTTAGCTTCTGGTAGTGGGAGTAATGTCCAAGCTATTTTTGATAAAATAGCTGAGGGTGTGCTTGATGCCAAGGTTTGTCTTGTGGTAAGTAATAGGCCTCATGCTAAGGTGCTTGAGAGGGCTAAAAACTTTGGTGTTCCAACTCTTGCATTGGATCATACGGCATATAGTAGTCGAGAAAGTTTTGATCAAGCCCTCGTGCAGGGCATGCAGGAATATTCCATAGACCTTGTCGTACTTGCTGGTTATATGCGTATACTAACGCCTTGCTTTTTAGATGCTTTTGCTGGAAAGGTTGTCAATGTTCATCCAGCTATTTTGCCAAGCTTTCCTGGTGCACATGGCGCCAAGGATGCATGTAAGTGGGGGGTTAAGGTATCTGGTTGTACGGTACATTTTGTTGATGAAAAGGTGGATAATGGACCCATAATAGCTCAAGCTGTTGTGCCTGTTTTGGAAGGTGATGATGAATCAAGCTTGCAACAACGCATACAAAGTATGGAGCATCGTATTTACCCACAGGTATTACAATGGTTTGCTGAGCGTAGGGTTGTGGTTGCGCAAAGGCAAGTTCACATTTTGCCAGCAAATCATACCGGAGCAAATGAGCATGCAACACATTTTATCTGGCCTCCCTTGGAAGACGGTTTTTAAGTTTATTTACTAAATAGTTTGCTTGTCTAAAAGGTGCGTTGCGATTATAATATCAATAAAACATGGAATACTTTTATGGAAGAGCAAAACCTTAAAGAACAAAAGCAGATTACACTGTATGATATTGATGTGCCATTAGGTACTGTCTTTACGTGTCTTTTTAAGAATAATGTCAAGCTTGAGACACACTTGGTGGGCTATGAGCATGATAGCTTTTTCTTGTTAAAATTTCCTACCATATCTGGCATATCAAGCTATTTAGTAAAGGATACAAGCTTTGCGGCTTTATTTAAAACTAGTGGTTTAAATGTAACCTTTTCTAGTGTGCTAACTCATACAATACCCCGTAAATTTTTAGCATTTTGTGAATATCCCCCTAGATTTAAAGCTTATGAAATACGCAATGCGGAACGTGTGGATTGCTTGTTGCCAGCTGCCATGAATGTGGGCATTAAGCGACATTTTTGTGTTGTGCAGGATATGTCCAATCAAGGGTGTAAAGTAACTCTAGATGGCGTTGAGGGAACGGCCTTGCGTAAACTTGAATCTGGTGAAACTGTCTCTTTAGAGATATGGACTCAAAAAGACACCATTACTGTAAATGCTACTATTAAGCGAGTATTAAAAAATATTTCACGTGTTGTGCTTGGGCTTTCTTTTGGTGCATTAGGTGCTCAGGATGCAGCAGTCATTCAATCTTTTGTGTTATCGCTACGTTATAGTGGTGCTAGTATAGATGATAAGGATTAGTAGTTTTAGGCTTTTTATAATGCATATAGAATTTGTTTGAATATTGTTAAGGAGATTAATATGTTAGTTAAACGTCTTTTGGTTGTTACATTTATGATTTCACTGGTTTTGGTTTTGGGTGCTAATGAAAGCTATGCCGCAGAACAAAAAGGCCAAGTTGGTGGTAAGGTGGCAGAGCCTGCTCCAGATACCCCTGCCAAGGTAAATCAGCGCGAAACTCAAATCTCTGTAAATCATACAGGCAGTGATAATGCTGGTACGAGGCTTGCCACGCGTCTAAAAGAGCTTTTTAATGCTAGTAATTTGTTTCAATTAAATGAGACTAATAGCCCTAAAATTCGTATTTTGCTTGTTTCAAAGGCTGAATTTGCAGATCGTCCCAATGTGGGATCTATTTACTCTATTACTTGGGTTTTTAGCCAAAGTGAGGGCCATTTAGGCTATTTGCTAGCTCAAGAGGTTGATGTGCTAAGCCCAGAGGACGTAGATAGGGTAGCGGCTAAGCTACTTGAGCGCACTGACGGACTAGCTGTTAAATATGCGTATTTGTTTAAATAGTCGACACCGAAAAATTTGAAGCAAGACAGTTTTATAGTTCAAGAGAGTTAATAAAATTGCCATAAATTGCAGTATGCAATTTATGGCAATTTTATTAATATACACGAAGTTTTTTTACGATTAAGCAGGCTGCCCTGAATTTTCTATTCCAAAATGTATTTAAGTGGATCTGCTGGTACGCCGCCAATTATTACTTCATAGTGTAAGTGCGGACCGGTGGTTCGCCCTGTCATTCCTATGAAGCCAATGACTTCACCACGTCTTATCCATTGCCCTGTCTTAACTGTGCTGCGTTGCATGTGAGCATATTTCGTTACAATGCCACGGCCATGGTCTATTTCAACACTTATACCATAGGCTCCATCATAACCGCTTTGTTTAACTGTTCCTTCAGCTGTGGCCACAATTCGTGTTCCAATGCGCCCACTAATATCAAGTCCTTTATGAAATGTTCTACCTCTGCCAAAGGGAGAGTTGCGCATACCAAAATTTGAAGAGATAAAGCCTTCAACTGGCCAGATAGATGGTGTTGCAAGTAGGGTATTTTTCTGGGTGCGTAGACTTCTAATGAGGTCTTGCTGGCGTACTTCTTCAAGGCTAATATCTTCTGATAGTTGACCTAAAAATGTTTGTAAGCGTCTTGCAAGTAGGCTTGGTCGATGCATGGGCAGTTCACTTTTTAAGAAGTCATCTCGCCTTGTGGATGTTTGACCAACTTCTGTAAAGTTTTTTTCTAAATGCATCATTTGGCGTAATTTAGCGTCAAAACGCTCCACCCGTCTCAAATTATCCGAAATTGTACGTACCTTTTCTACCAAGCTTAAAAGTTGTACATTTTGATCATCAATAATTTTTTGACTATCTGCAAGTTTATGTTCTATGCCATAGGTGGCGATGTATTTGTCCCAAAGCCAAACATTGCATGCAATTAGCGCTATAACAAATAGAAGAAAAGTCCAAGGAAACCAAGCACGCATGTGTAGTTTTCTACTACCACTTTTGCCGCTATGCTTTATTATAAATATATGATATTTACTGAAAAACATATTACCTCATCAGTATGAAGGTGTAAGATCAACTAGGGCATTATATGTAAGCTCAAGACTTGTCAAGTTTGTATGTATACTTTAGATTGAGTTTTTATCATACTATGAGGCTTTGCAACTTGCATTTCCGGCATGTTTTTATCTTAAAAATACAGCGGTTTAGGAATTTATATGGAACAATTTTTTTTATCCTTACATCCTTTTTATGAGGATGGTCCCATTCTTGGGCGTAAGCAGGCCAATATGGGCTTTATCAATGCATTGTTTAGAAAAAACCCCTTTGATCAATATCATTTTTTTGTAACTAATCCAAGTAATTTAATAAATACTTGGCAAAAAATCCCTGAAGCGCAAAACTTATTGCAGGCAGGAGCATTGCATGCTTTTTCTTATCTTGAGCTTGAAAATAAATTAAAAAATGTACCATATACCGTTTGTCATTTATCAGACCCCATGTCTAATTTTTCCGCTATGTGCCAAGTTAGAAATAAATTTGCACCCAATATTTTTCCAATAACTGCTGTGAACCACAGTATAAATTACTCCGAGTATGCTAGTGTTACCCTAGGGCACATTTGGGCTGGGTGTTGTGCGCGTGATGGTATTGGCTGCACATCCAATACTAGCATCAACGTTATGCAAGAGTGGTACACTCACGCCAGGCAGGCCTATAATATACCAAATAATTGGGCTGAGCCAAGACTTAAGCTTATTCCCTTGGGTGTGCCAGATCCAAGCCTTGGGGTTAGCCCTGAGCATGGGAAAAGCTTACGCAAAGAGCTAGGTCTTGCAGAGCAGGATATATTGATACTTTTGTTTGGGCGCATTAGTATTATTGATAAAATGGATACGCGCCCTTTATTTAGTGCTTTGCGGCGCATACGCATCAAACACCCTCAGTGTTCATTTTTATTATTTATGGCTGGGGCTGCTAACGAAGCAGATGTTTTGCAAGATGAAATGCATAAGCTGGCATTAGCATGGGATATACCATTTAAAATTGTATCAAATCCGTCACTTAACCTTGTTAAACAGCTTTTTGCATCGGCGGATATTTTTGCCTCACCTGTAGATAATGTACAAGAGTCTTTTGGCTTAAGTTTGGTTGAGGCAGCACATGCTGGTATTCCTGTAGTTGCTAGTGATTGGAGTGGCTATAGAGATATTGTAGTGCATGAGGAGACAGGCTTTTTGGTGCCAACCATAGCTTCCAGGGATACACCAAGGCTTGACTCTATGGCTGGCGTATACGCGAATAAAGTGCACCAAGTAATACGTGCTCAGCAAACAGCCATAGATATTCCTTCATTGCAGTCTGCTTTATGGCGGCTTATGTCAGATCCTGAATTAAGAAAAAGTATGGGTAAAAAGGCTAAGGAGCGTGCGGCTGAGTTATATGATTTTGATAAAGTGATAGACCATTGGATAAAATTTTGGCAAGAGCTTGCCAGCACGCCCATAAGTAAAGAGCAAGAAGGTATTTTACGCAAAGCTAGGCATCCATTTACATTAAATTATGCTCAAGCTTTTTCATCTTATGCGAGCCATAATTTGCAGGCAGAAAGTATGTTATATTGCACTGATCTTGGGCAAGCTTTTTTAGCTAAGCAAGCACCGTGGCATATTTACATGTTGGTTAGTATAGAGATTACAGATGAAAATATTACTCAAATTTTGAAATTTATTGGGCAAGGATGCACTATGGGAGAATTGTTTAATTACTTTGAGCAAACGCTACATTGCAAGAATTTTGATAGTGAGGCCTTTTTTCAACATGTATATTGGTGCATTAAACATGACCTTATGGCGTGTGAAATGTGTTAATTTATGATTTGAATGTCGCTTCGCCAACACCAGAAGCTAGTTCTGGCTTATTTTACGCGACTATACTAGTCGGTACTGAAAAACGCGTTTCACGCATTTTTCTAAAAAGGCACGCTCGCTGCAAA